>MIDO01000014.1 GCA_001831055.1 Verrucomicrobia bacterium GWC2_42_7
TGTTAAAGGGATTTTTTGTGGGTTGAGGTCTGAATATCTCGGATTGCGACCAGGATAACGTTCGTCGTGTTTAGTCAAGGGAGGCGGAGGAATATCAAAACTGCGGCGCCATATTTTAACTTGCTCTTCCCCGTATTTAGCGGCCGTTTCAGCTTTGTTGAGTCCTTGAAGTGCTCCATAATGACGTTCATTGAGGCGCCAGGTGTTGACAATAGGTATCCACATCAGGTCCATTTCTCTTAAAACGATCCATAATGTGCGGATGGCTCTTCTTAATACGGATGTATAGGTGAGATCGAAGTTGAATCCTTCTTTTTTCAGAAGTTGTCCAGCTTTGTGAGCTTCTTCAACTCCTTGTTCGGAGAGATCAACATCAGTCCAGCCTGTGAATCGGTTCTCTAGATTCCATTCACTCTCACCATGCCGCAATAATACTATTTTTTTCATAACCGTAAACCCCCTATTTATATCCCATTTCCTGCTTTTGACAACTACTAATTTAATGGAAGCCCCTTTTGTTTTCCCCAAAAAAGGAGAAAATCATGCGTTCAACGTGAGTCGCCTAAAAAGAAGAGGCTCGCGATAATTTCTTTTTCCCCGAAGAAAGGCTTTCTCGCCTTGTCACTTCTATTTTGCAATAGACTATATAGCCTACTGCAACTAAGTAACTACAAGTTCTCATTCTTAAATTGAATTTATAGATTAGCGGTGTATATTATGGGGGCATGAAATTAACGGTTTTAGGCTGTGGCACTTCTGAAGGGGTTCCGTTGTTGATACATCCGAACGATGGGTTGGATCTTAATAATTCTAAAAACTGGAGGACCCGCAGTAGTATCCATGTTGAAATTGAAGATTTGCACATACAGGTGGATGTGGGACCGGATTTTAGAGGTCAGTGCCTTGCGAATAAAATAACAAAGATGGATGCGGTTTTTTTGACTCATGGGCATGCAGACCACATTCTTGGGATGGATGATTTGCGCCGTTTTTGTACGGTTTTAGGTAAACCGCTACCTGTTTATGGGAATCAAGATACGCTTCAAAGAGTTAGAGAGGTTTTTCCTTATGCTGTAGCCGAAACTCCTGCAGCGCCAGGGTATCCCTGTTTTGGCTTAATAGAAATGCCAAGTCAATTGAAGCTTCCTCAATGTACCATCCAATCAGTCGTATTACCCCATGGGCCTTGTAAAGTGTTAGGGTTCGTTTTTACGGAGTCTGTTTCAGGAAAGAAGATCGCTTATTATTGTGATTGTAAACAGGTCACGCAAGACGCCTTCCGTTTGGCAAAAAATGCAGATGTTGTTATTTTAGACGGGTTAAGACCTCACTCCCATGAATCCCATATGACACTTGCGGAGGCCATCGATGTTGCAACTGAACTCAATGCTAAACAAAGCTTCATCACACACATGTCTTTCTTCATCGACTACAAAAAACACTCTCAATCCATGCCCCCTCACATTCATCTCGCCTACGACGGACTTGTGGTAAATTTATAGTATAGCATAAGACATTAAAGAATAGACAAGAAGCGAAACCCTTTCTTTTCTTACCTCAAAAAGAAGGGGTTCCGCGTATCTATTCTCAATCTATTTATCTATGGCTATCTGTACCGCTATTTTGAATGCGGTGTAATACTGTAGCTTTTAGGCCTTGCCATTTTTCTTTTTTCCACAGGGAAGCGTTATAGTAAAATACGGCTTCAAAGGCCGAAGGATACGCTTCAATGAGTAGAGAGATGGGAACATCCAGTCGAGAAGAGTCTTCGATATAATAAGTTATTGCCTTTACTGCAGGAGTGAATGTTGTTTTGAACAATGTTTCTTTTTCAAGAAGGCGAGGATCTTCTAGGGTTCTAGCGAGTAATTCGAAATTTTTGCAATTGCTCACTCTTTCTTTGTGTGACTCTAGTAGGCGAGGAATTCTTTCGTTGAGAGAATCGTGGATATAATTATCGTATGATAGGAGGCGAGAGACACAAGAGCTGTCTGTTTTGATGTTTTTTTGTTGAAGTAATTCGAAGGTTTTTTGCCATTCTTGTCTTTTGTTCGGATCCTCGGGTGCTTCCGTTAGACACATTATTTCCCTTATTGACGGACTATAGAATTTCTTTTCTTCAGGCATTAAGAAATTGGAAAATATCAACCTAAAGGCATGAGCGTAATCACTTAAAATGCTAATAAGATATCCCGATTGGCAATTTTTTGCCTGACAAAGAATTGCTTCGTATGCCCATCTGTGGTTCTTTAAAATTTCTACAATTTTTTCGTAATTTAGGGATGATGATTTTGTTTGCCCCTCATGCTCCTTTGCAAAAGAGTTTAAAGCTTCGAATGCAATTTTTACCTCTTCGTTAATAGGGCAGGGTTTTAATTTCTGTTGCTCATTGATGCGCATTGTATTGCACGCGTTGGGTCCTTTGGTTTTAGACTGTTTCCTACCATCAAACCCTTGTAGCATCTGAACCGTTTGTCGCAACGCATCTGATTCTAGATCCATGCCGCCGATTTCTAAATGTTGCAGGATTTGCCCACTCAGGATTTGCTTTTTCTCATTTTGTATGCAATGACAAAAGACGGCTCTAAATGTAAGTGGATAGCCTTCAAAAACAAGGGGTAATCCAAAAAGTTGAGGGCATTCAATATAACCTACTATTGCATTTATAGCGGGTTTGAATTTTTCTTGATAGAAGTAATGAAGAATTTCTTCCTTTAATGGGACTTCTGGTATTGTTCCCAATAAGGCTTCTAGTTCTTGAAGGGCAGAACAAATACTTTTATGTAGACCCAGTTTGACGTAAACGCTTGATTCTAATGGAGACCATAGGAAATTATTAGTAAGTATCAAGCGGGATATGCAAGCATTATCAAAATCGTTATTAGCTTGTTGAAGTTTGTCTAAGGTAACGTTCCATTCTACGTTTTCTAAAGAATCTTTGGGGAGAGGATTTAGACACATTAATTCTCGTATCATGCGACCATATAACCGCTTATGTTCTTTGAGCATGCTATTAAAGATAAGTCTAAACAAGAAAGGATAGTCCTTTACTATGCTTATAATGCTCTCCTCCTTGTTTTCTCTGATTTCTTCAGATATAAAACGATATGCGACAGGATGGTTATCAACAAGATATTTGTATGTGTCGAAGTTTAATTGTGTAAGGCCTCTTTGTTGAACGCACTCCTTTGCAAACACTTCAAGTGATTCAAGTTCAGCTTTCAATGTAAGTATCCTTTTTTGAGGAGGATTTTCTTCTTCCGAGTTTGGCTCTGTGTCCCCGAATTCTGTTTCGGTCGCAACCTCTTCCTCTTCAGGAGTACTGCGAATATCCATCATTTTTTGCTGCTTTGTTTCAGGGGCTTCCTCTTGCGCTGCAGAGATTGCAGTCCTTTTCCCCGGTGGTCCAGCCATCACGAAAGATACGCTCAATAAAAGGATAATGCCTGAAAACCCTTTTCCTTTCTTTATTAAAAAATTCATAACAAATGACTGATTTAGATTACATTTCTTGTCAACCTATTATGCTGAAATGTATTGTCAGTCGACGCGCTTTTGCGGGTTACATCGAAAGATGCAATGGCCTAAATTTCTTAGGCCAACGTTAATCTAAGCGTAGTCTTTTGTTGATCTAGAGCGTCTTGTTTTTTTCCACAAAAACCTTATCTGGCGTAAAACCAGCGTCCATTAGTTTCTGGCGGATTTGGATTATCAGATAATTCGGCAATTCTTTGTGCTTTGGAATGACTATCATCTGAGCAGCGGCAGATGAAGGAGTTCCCTCTCTAGATGGTCTTTTTTCTTCAAGGTTTTTCATGAACTGTGTTTTTTCTGGCGAAAAGGTGTCGAGAGATGTCGATTTTTTTCTCTGCTTGAAGGTTGGATAGCTGCTGCAGCCAATGTTGGGCTTGTCGGGCAACTTTCTTTAAGAGGAAGCAGGGTCGCTTTCTCGTGCGAACCCTTTGCAGGACCATAATATCCCGATAATGCTTTCAAGAGCTGCTGTATTTCTTTTTTCTTAACGGTTATATCATTCCTGTAGGAATGCATTTCTGGTGTAGCAGACTCATTTGACGTGAAAAATTTTTGAAAAACAAAAAATGCTTTTTTATTTAAGTAGTAATGAGTGGCCTCTAACGCTTCATGAGGAATCTCTTTTCCTTCGGTCTTTTTATCCTCTTGTTGTCTTTTTGTATCTCCGTATGACTTTTCGCGCAGTTTCTTTTCTTTGACCTCCGCTTGTTGCATTAGCGCATTTCGGTATAGAGACTTGCTCACAGGGGTAGTGGTACTTGAAGAAGACGAATAGATTGAATCCAAAAAAGATACTGTGGGTTGACAATCCAATGATTGCGAATTAAAAGCAATCGTCGTTTGAAGTGGTTCATCATCAACATAAAAAGAAGATTCCAATTCAAAAGAAGATTCTAGGCTTTGGATGTCTATGGGGTTGGATGGAGGGGATTTTTCTTCAATTTCTCCAATCATTTCTTTTATTTCTTCCACCATTTTTTTTATTCGGTGGGCTTTTTCTTCTTTCTTCTTGTCAGAACAACGCTGTCTCTCCAATGCGATCTCTTTCTGAAATTCATCTAATTTCAAGGGTTCGTCACATAGCAAATACCAGATCATCGCATCCTGGATCTTTTTTTTATTAAAGGTGAGCCTGTTTCTTTTTGGCAACTTAAGTCCCTTGTTTGAAATAACATATTCTTTAGGAAGAAGGCTAAGATAAGAGGAAAACTTCTCGTAGTTGCTGGCCTGTATACGGTTCATGCCGTCTCTGATTGCGGGAATATATTGTGGACTCATTGTATTGATGCAAAGAGAAAATGCTTTCAGATAAGCATAGAGAGAGATGCCAAGGTTCCCTTTCTCTTCTGCTATTGCTAGTGCTGTCCAAGAAAAAACATCATCAAAGCAATCGTCTTTCCTATTTAGACTTAAAGAAAGCATTCTATGGACTGAACCTAGGTCTTGCGATCCCGCAGCGGTAAGGCCCGACGACAACGCTTCTTGGATTCTCTTGCTCGATTGTTGTTTGGTTGATATGCGGGCTGATTGACTCATGAATAGCGTCTCGTATGTGCTCCTTTGGGCTGGGAATCAATGGCCTAAATAGCTTATCAAATTCCACATCTATTGCTTGCAGAATTTGTGATATAGCCAATGAGTTCCTATCTTTTTTGTCTACGGCAGCTAATATTTTAGAAATTAAGTTATTTTGGGAAAATGACTCGCAGCCTGTTCCTTTGCATAGGATAGACTGAACAACACTTATGAGGTTGTTTTCAATGGAATGATTTGCACATGAATGCCCTTTTTGCAGAAAAGTCTGAAGGCTGTCGCACCTATACTTTTGTAGTAAGTTCTTAGGGTCTTGTATGGTCCCACTTAATATTTTTTTGCTTTCTTGTATTACAATATCAACTCCTTTTATATCTGACTCAAATGTATCTTTGTCATACGTTGTGTCGTCTCTTATGATAATGCTGCAGATTTCTTGTGCAACGGTGTAACACGTTTTTTCCTGAAATTCGATCGGATTTCGAGCTAAAAACACTACGGAATAATAGGGATTGCGATAGATAATGGGTCTATCAAGACTACCCTCTGGGATATCGGGGCTTAAATTATAAAGATAGCTTGCTTTATCTTCCAATTTTTTAAGCTCATCTTCGTCTTCACTTCCAGTAAAAAATTGAAATGACACAACATATTATTAACGAAATAGATAATAGAAGTTTTTTAATCATATTATGAAAATATGAATGTACGTAAGATAAAAAATACAAAAACATCAAGCTATAATAAAAGGATAAATTACGTGTTCAATCTGAATACTTCTAAAAATTTTAGAGAAGCTATTTGGGGGAGTTAAGATGAATTCCCTAACGAAAAAATGTATTGATAATGTGGATAGATGAATTACATTACGCGAATGAAATTAAAATTGTTCTTTTTCTGGATTTGGATTCTTTTGGGCATGACAAGGATGTTGGCCATTAGGTGGGAAGAAATTCCCGACGATAAGAAAAATGCGGTCATTTTCTTATTTCAAGGAATTAACCAATTAAAATGTTCGTTAACACAGTTACAAAATGAGGTGTTAACTTATTCGCTAAAGCCAGAGGCTCTTAGCTTTCAAAGCGGACAAGAGTGGTTCCTCTTTCATAAGGAACAAATTATAAGTAAGGTAAAACGTTTTAGTTTGCTATCCGATAACAAGCAAATGGATGAATTACTAAAGAACCTGGAAACTTATTTAGATAGTTTTCAGCCACATGCTGCAAAACTGGATAATATCCTAGAAGAGTTAAAGAAAGCCTCAACTTCCACTAATAAATCAACCACATCTTCTCCGAGTGAGGTGGGTTTTCTTGGCAGTCACTGCTCAGATGCCTCTGCTAAAATCGGTCTAGTTATTAAGGCAGTTCACTGGGTTTCCGACTATGAAACCGTAGCTGACCTTCTCCTTCTCAAAAAACAGGCCGTTTCGGAGGATGAACGTAAAAAAATAGTAGAGATGCTAGAGCACAGCTTGGTTGAACAACATCCTATTCCTCAATCTCATCCAAAATCTGGCAGTTGGGTTATTCGGAGGACATTGGCTGAATATGAGAAAGAAAATTCAAAGCATAAGCTACTGCTCTTCGCTGGGCATAAGACCTCTGTTAAGAAGAAGTACGATTTTGGATTTTCTCGTGATATATCATGGTACACTGTCGATTCTTGTTGGTCAGAAAAACATCCTGATGCGGTTCTCAATGTGTTGGATAAAAAAGACATGCTTTATTTCCCGAATAATTGGGCAGATGTTATTCGTATCAGCGATAATCGTTGGTGCCGCGAGCATGGAATTATTATCCTTTTAATCAATATACTCAAAACAAAAGGAACCCTCATTATCCCGCTTTCGGTGAATGGACATAAAGATTGGCTAAAAGCAACAAATGGAGCGCAAATGTCTCAAACCACCCAAGAAAGAGAAATCGATTTGCAAGACGACGAGAAATGCCGTGGCAAAATTTGGGTTTCGGACGATGGCAGGGAAGGGTTTATCAAACGTACGCTCGAAGACGATCCAGCGGTCAACGCTTTATTTGATAAAATCGCCACAGAACACGCAAATGCTTACTATAAACGCTTAGGGGCCTCAAGTGTCTCCCTTACTAAAATCGAAGACATGTCCTTCTTTGTTATTACAAAGTAGGATGTTTTGTGGAATTTCCAAAAAAAACTACAATCCTATGTATTTGAATATGAAGTGGAATCCCAAGCCGTTTTCGCGGGAAGAGTCTTTGCAATGGGTGACCCCGTATTGAACTTCCCAAGAATATCCTATTTTCGAAATGAGTCCGTATTGTTGTTCTGTGAGTGCGTGTTTATTAGCGTCGTAACGCACGCTTGTGAGCAAAGAATGGCGTGCGGTTAGTTGGTATTGATAAGAGAGATTGTATTGGTGAAAATTCTTTTTATATAAGTCTGTTGATAAAGCAAGGGACCACCTAGTTGCATCAAAAATTTTCGTTTGGGTTCGAATTTCTTGTAGTTTTTTTGAGTGCATTTCTGTTCGACTGTATACGGATACATCCAGCCAGCGAATGGGCGTTAATCCAAATTCGGAATAAAGATTGCCCAGTGTTTTTTCGGTGTTTTTTCGAGAAAATTTAAAATCTTGGTATAGATTTAATCTCGATAAGTCTCTCGATCCATATGGTTCTTCTCGGGTTTGAAGTAAATTTTCTAACCCAAGGCGCATGAGATTCATTTCGTGCAAGTCATCTATGTTTCGCATGTTCCCGAGGTCCATTGGGGACATGAGGGTAGGGACCGCATCTTTATCTACGATAGGAATATACTCGCTTCCACTATTGGCTTTTGGAATGTAGCGATAC
>MIDO01000015.1 GCA_001831055.1 Verrucomicrobia bacterium GWC2_42_7
AATACGGACGCTTCAAAAGAATCCTTGCCCTGCTTGCTAAAAAAGCAAACAGATAACAAAGGAAATCCCCTGTATCCGCCTCGCGTTTGTATCGGCTTACTTTTCTTCTTTGCTTTTGCCTTTCAATGTATCGGTACCCTCGTCGTTGTCTGGCGTGAAACAGGTTCCTGGCGCTGTCCTCTCTTCCAATTCCTCTACATGAACGGCATTGCCTATCTCGCCGCCTTCCTCATTAATCAAATCGGACTATTGTTGTAGGTTTTCTCCGTTTTTTGTTTTTTTGCTCGCGAAAAGAAAGCTTTTGGGAATAAACTAATTTATTATTCATATGAATTACTTCGGGACAGACGGGATTCGTGGAACTTACGATGATGCATTGATTAATGCACGTTTTTTAAAGCGGGTGGGATATGCTATTGGAAGTTATTTGAAAGAATTCTTACATATTGCGCATCCTAAGGTTGCAATAGGGCGCGATCCTAGAACCTCAGGAGAAGAACTCGAAAAAGCCCTTGTTGAGGGTCTGAGGTATTGGAATGTGCAATGCTTTATGCTCGGAGTCGTTCCTACTCCTGTGGTTTCTTTTGCGTGCAATAAAAACCCGCAGGCCGATTTGGGTATTATGATTACAGCTTCACATAATCCTTTTAACGACAACGGAATAAAGTTGTTTAAGAGTTCTGGGGAGAAGTTGAGTGTTGCAGAAGAAAAAGAGATCGAAAACTTCATAGATCGGTTTCCTACGTACCCAGCTGCAAAAGAGGATTTAAAAAATGATAGAAAAAACTATGATGCATTAAAGCCTTATAAGCAGTTTATTGTGTCTCTATGTCCTAAGAACTTTCTTAAAAAGAAAAAATTTTTAATAGACACTGCCAATGGAGCTACAACCTACACGGCTTCAGAGATCTTAACTTCCTTAGGGGCGGAAGTCATCTCAATGGGAGATGAACCCGATGGGGTTAATATCAATGACAAGGTAGGCAGCGAACACCCTCAACTTTTAGCAAAATCATGCAGCAAGCGTGCGGTTCCATTGGGATTTGCGTTTGACGGCGATGGAGACCGCGTTGTATTTTGCGATGAAAACAGCAAAATTGTCGATGGAGACCAAATTCTTGGATTGTTAGCCTTACATTACTTGCGTACAAAAAAATTGAAAAACAACACCTTAGTGGCTACCATCCATAGCAATATGGGGCTTGATAATGCAATCAAAGAAGCCGGTGGGACTGTGTTTCGAACCCAAGTGGGTGACCGCAATGTGTACTATAGCATGAAAGAGCAAGGTTCAAACCTTGGCGGAGAATCTTCAGGGCATGTTATTTTTGGCGATATCAAAAATACCGGCGATGGCCTGCTTACGCTCCTGCAAGTCCTCATGGTCATGGAAAAAACTCAGAAAAGGTTGGCAGACCTCCGTACAGAGATCACACTCTACCCGCAAGTAAATTTAAGTCTAAAAGTCGCAGAAAAAAAACCTTTAGAATGCATGTCGGAGCTGCAGGAGTTTCTCGCCATGGCCGAAAAAGAACTTGGAAATCAAGGACGCGTACTCGTCAGATATTCCGGTACAGAAAATAAAATTCGCCTTCTTTCCGAGTGCGAAAACCCCCAACAAGCTTTCGCCATCCTCAGAAGAATAGAAAAAATTGTCCATAAGGAGTTGAGTATTATTGGGTAATTTTGGGGTATTAATGCGATTGAGTTGGTGGAGCCTGATTATTTCAGGCAGTATTTTTTGAGACAAATGTGGGTTGATTTCTGAGAACATCGTGCTAGTCTGACATCTGTTTATCAGCGAATATTATGCTCAACCGCTTGAAAATCATTCTAGTTGCATTTCCATTATTTCTAAATACAGCTTTTTCAATGGAGCAGAACCGGCCACTGATAATAAATTTAAGATAGGATTTGAATTTCAGGAGTCGTCTAATCTTGTTTCTTGGGCTAAAGGAAACTATAATTTGCAAAAAAAGCCATTCTTTTCCTCTTATCACAACCAAACTGGAAGAAAATTATGGAGTATTGTTATCGATGGGGCTGATATCGAGTTTGTGACGGAGCCTTTTTCAAATAACGAAAAAGAGCTCCTGTTAAAAGCCATTCAAGGCATTCAAATGGCTTCTTCTCTTATAACAAAGCCGATTAAAAGAACCTTGAGTGATGTAAGCTCGAATGCTAGATAACCTAGGCATGAATCAAACATTAATGCGCGCACCCAAATTTGAGCAGAAGGTGGGTTCTGTATTAAGACAGAGTCCATTATTCACGGACAAAGATCGAGGGCCCTTGTTTCAAACTTGGAGTGGCTGGCTAAAGAAAAGAAAATCAGATTTGAACGATAAGACCATTCTAAGTATGTGGCAATCAGAAGGACAAGCTGATCTGTCTCTATTCTTTAAATTGGGTGGATTAAAAGAAGATTCTATGTCTGTGGAGGAGTGGATAATAAAGATTATTGATGAGTTAATATGTATTAACTGCATTCACAGGACAAATGAAGAAGGATTTGCTGTTTTCGAAAAAATTAAAAGCCAAGAAATTCAATTAAAAACAGTATTGAATTTTGAGCCGCAGGTAACAATCCAATATCCTATAGAATACAGCGTGTTTTTGTGGTCTTGTTTATTCAAGGGGGATAAAGATGGCCCTATATTTTCAAAAATTAGAACCGTGGTTTCTCTATTTGGGAGAGAGGATTTTTTTGACAAAAAGTCAGGGCTTGCGTTTCTGCACGCTTTAACTTTGTCTTGCATGACTCCAAATTCAATGGAAGACAGTCAGTTGCTGAATGAATCTATCGAAAGAGCGCACAAAGGACAGGTAGATGCAAAAGGATGTCTGTATTTAATGTCTCGCAGGCCCTTTTCAAAAATATGGCAAGATGTGAACAGTAAAACGCCTTGAAAATGAATACAGTTTTTGTTTCGGGACGTCTTCTCATCCATCGCATAATAAAAACCATAAAATTTTGATTATGCGATTATTAAAAGTGTTTCTTGGAAAAGTTCAGAAAGCATCTGTTCTGTTTTTGAGAAGGCGGGCAAGGTGAATACGACCGAGCGTACATGTGTACGTAAGGGAGTGTGAATCCGTAGCCCAACATACTCAAAAACAGAACAAATACTTTCTGTCAGGAAATCCTTCTTCACGTCAGAAAGAAGGGCTTCCGCATATCTATTCTCTAGCTATTAACAATAAATAGCGCCGCCGATGAGTTTTTGATTTTGATAGAAGGCGATGGCTTGCCCTTTGGCGAGAGCTCGCTGTTGTTGACGGAAAGTGATTTTAGCTTGGTTGTTACCTAAGGGGGCAAATAGGATGTCTTGACAGGGATCGCGATAGCGCGGTTTTGCTTGGAGTTCTGTTTCAATGGTGAGCGGTTTGTTAATAAATTGTAGGTCTCGTACCAGGACTTCATTCGTGTATAAGCCAGGGGCGTGGAGGTCTTCGAATGCGACAATCAATTGATTTTTTTCAAAAATTTTACCCACAACGACATATTTCTTAAAGTCCGCATTTGAAGGGATTCCAATTCCTTTTCGTTGTCCTAACGTATAGTTGTGAAGTCCTTCGTGTTTTCCGAGAACAGTTCCCTCTACGTTGACAATGTCTCCCTCTTGTTGAGGGATGTAGTTTTTTAGAAAATCATTGATAGTTACCCTTCCTCCGAGGAAACAAATATCTTGGCTATCTTTTCGGTGGGCGTTTGGGAGATTAGCCTCTTCTGCTAACTTGCGTACTTCAGGCTTTGTTAGATGTCCTATTGGGAAACAAGCACTTGCGATTTGTTCCTGAGAAAGTAAGCAGAGAAAATATGATTGGTCTTTGTTCTGATCAATTCCCTGCAAAATATCGTATGAGCCATCTTCGTTTTCCACCTTTCGACAATAATGACCGGTTGCAAGCAGATCAAAGCCATTTTGTTTTGCATGTTGCATGAGTAATCCAAATTTGATTTCCCGGTTACACATGAGATCTGGGTTTGGAGTAATTCCATTTTTATAACCATCAACGAGATAAGAAACTACACGTTCGCGATAATGATTAACCATATTGATGACAGAGAATGGAATTCCTAATGTTTCTGCAACACTGCGGGCGGAATCAAGATCTTCCTGCCAAGGACAAGTTCCAAATGGATCGCTATGGGCTTCATCTACCCACGTTTTCATAAAAATTCCGCTGACAGCATACCCCTGTCTCTTTAGGACTAAGGCAGCTACTCCACTATCAACTCCACCGGATAGCGCCACCAATATCTTCTTTTCTGCTTTCATTATAGACTCTAGTAAAATCAGTTTACGTTGATACATCCGAAAATCTTTCTTTTTGACGTAAAAGAAAGGGATTCCTTCATTGTCAAGATAAACTAATTTTACTATATACTCAAGGCTCGCTAATCAAGTTCTAATGTTATATTGCGAGAGAGTTGGATGGATCGGAGTGTATCGAGAGATTCGGTGGAGATTCTGGTTCCAGTGGTGAAAATGTATTGGAGATTAGGTAGTTCTGCCAAAATGGGAAAGGCAGAATCGTCTAATTTTGTACAAAATCGGAGGTTAAGAGATTTGAGAGATTTTAAATTGGCTAAGCAAGAGATGCTTTGGAGGTTATCGCACCATTTTAGATCAAGTTTTTTCAGATGAACAAGTTGACGTAGTGGCTCTATATCTTTTAATTTTCCACACCAAGTTAAGCAGAGAGACTTTAACTGAGTTAGGCTCCCAATAAATTGCAGGTACTTGTAGTGTTTTTTGTGCAATTCAAGCGATTCTAGTTTAGTGAGTTGTTGTAGGTGTGACAAATCTTTTATGTCTTTACATAAAGACAAATCTAGAGAGCTTAAATTGGATTTTACAGCTGGGTGCTGGCATAATTTTGCGAACTCATCATCAGAGGTACTATAACATAGGAAAAAATGCAGGTTTACTTGAGGATAGGTCGGAACCAATTTTTCTGCAATGGAAATGGCCTCAGAGGCCGATACTATGAAATTGCTGGTTAATTTATTGGCAACCAACTGACCGTAAATACCCTTAAGCGGATGGTTCCCTGACCCATCTTGAACGAGTATTGTTGCTACGATAAGGGAGTGCAATTCTCTGATAGAATAAGACAGAAAGGCTTCGGGGTTTGTCAGCATAACTTGCGCTAAGCCAACCTCTTCAGGTGACCAGGCATGTCTATTTCTGAGATGTTTTACAAATTCGGCTTTCCCTTCAATGACCGCTCTTGTTTTTTGTAGAGAGATAAGTGATGTGAGGATAAGAATCATCAATAGCTTTGTTTTCATAATAGAATGAAAGTCGTCAAGATGCACGGAAACTGAATATCTTTAAAAGGCAGAAGCCGGATGATTGGGAATAACTTGCGCAAAAGTGAAATCGATCGATTCTCCTTTTGTGCGACGAATGCCTTTTCGGAAATGGGTTCTCCTCAAAAGTTTTATTTCAATCCCCTAAAAGTTCTTGATAAAACAGTAAAGGGATATAGAATGCTCCGCATTCTGATATGAAGATAGTGGTGATAGGCGGAGGAGAGGTCGGGATATACGTTGGTTCGCGGTTGAGCGAGGATGGGCACGATGTGACCCTCATAGAGCAAAATGAGTCTTTGGCCGAAAGTTTTAGGGACTTGTATAATATACGTCTTTTGGTGGGGAATGGTTGTTCTGCCGGGGTGTTGATGAAGGCAGAAATAGATACCTGCGATTACTTACTAGCAATGACTAACGATGATAGAGTCAATATCATGGCGTGCTCTATAGCTAAGTCATTGGGGGTTGGAAGTGCAGTTGCGAGAGTCCATGACCATACTTATTTTGACCACAGCATGTTTAACTATCAGGTTCATTTCTCGATAGATTCATTAATAAATCCAGAAGCTTTATGTGCCGTGGAGATGGCAAAATCCATACGGAATCCAGGGCGAGTCGCCGTTGAAAATTTTGCTAGGGGACAGCTAGAGGTACAAAGTATAAAATTGGGTGAAAATTCAAAGTTTTCTAATCGCACCTTGGCTGATATAAAGATAGAGCAAGGAATAAGGGTCGTATATATACAAAGAGGCGATTTTTACGATGTCCCAAACAAAGACACCATTTTAAGAAGGGGTGATATCTTAACGCTTGTGGGTTCCCCAGAGTCGTTGATGAATGTTAGACTTGCATGTAATCCAGAATGTTACATGGAACACGTCAATGGCGTATTATGGGGAGGGACAGAGACAGCCATAGCCCTTATAAGATTATTAAGTCACTCGCGGTTTAAGCTTAGGATTCTCGAACCCAACCTAGATATTTGTAAACAGCTATCGGAGTCGTTTCCTCAAGTAACGGTTATTAATGGCTCTGCGACTTCATTAAGGTTACTCCAAGAGGAGCAAATTGAAAAAGCCGATTTCTTTATAGCCTGTTCGAAGAGCGATGAGGAAAATATCATGGTGTACCTGCAAGCAAAAAAATTGGGCGCTAAAAAGATTTTCCTTGCAACGAATCGATCTGATTATGAACAAGTAATAGAAGAGATGAAGAGCGTGATTGGTGTAGAGTTGGCTGTTAGTCCGAGGACTGCAACTTACAACGAAATTAAACGATACATTTCAGAAGATGTATGTGTAGAACTGGGCAGTATTTCAGACAACGCAGGGAAAATTTTACAAATACGCATCGGCCGAGAGAGTTCATGCATCGGGCGCTTTATCCGCGATATCCAATGGCCTAAAGGCTCCGTCGTCGTTGCCCTTTTAAGAAAATACTACACAAAAGTCCCAACCGCAGAAGATAAAATCCTAGAAGGCGATCACATCGTCATAGCCGTAATGAAAGACAAAATCTCCGAATTAATGCGAATGTTTTAATGGAGAGGTGATGTTGGGAATGTGAATGTTGGGGAAACCCAATCGTCCCCCAAAATAGGTTTTCCCCAAGCCCCTTTCCGAAAAGGAGTTATTTTCACGTAAGTAAAATCTATCGATTTTAATTACGTGAAAGTTATTTTTTTATTTGGGATTTTTGGAGTGTCTGTGTTTCTTTTTCTTTCTTTTTCTTTCTTTTCCTTTAAAAAAGAGAAGGACGTATCTAGAAATTTTCAAATTTTTAACCTAATTAGATTCCCTCCATAAACATAAAAAGAAGTTTCTGCGCGAAAGTAAAAATCGATAGATTTTGCTTTCGCGCGGATAACTTTTTTCGGAAAGGGTTTGGGGAAACGCTTTTGGGGGACCAAAAGCAGTTTCCCTGAGATTTTTAGATCGAGTCTAATTTTATTATAGTCATGAATTTTCGAATTATCTCGAGGTTACTGAGTTTTATAACTGGGTTTATTGGTTTAGCGTTTGTTGTTTCATGGGGAGTGGGTCTAAGCTTTGGGGATGCCTTGGACTCAGATATAAGCCTAAAGTGGTTGGGGTTGATCGTCCTTACTTTTTTGTTGGCCCTTTTTTTATACTTTGAGGGAAGGACAGCAACTAAACGCTTTTTTAAAAAGGATGCCTTGTGTGTTACGGGTGCGGGTTGGCTTGTTTCTTCCTTCTTGGGGGCCATGCCTTACTATGTCATATTGCACGGATGCAGGTTTTATGACGGACTTTTTGAGATAGCCTCCGGGCTGACCACAACCGGCGCTACCGTTTTTGGAGATGTAGAAAGCTTTCCTGTCAGTTTGGCCTTTTGGCGAGTCCTCAGTCAATGGGTTGGGGGGATCGGAATCATTACCTTTTGTGTGATCCTTTTTGCCTTTATGGGAGTTGGGGCGAAAATATTGTATACAAAAGAATCTTCTGCCCAAGCTGTTGACCTAGACTCCAATAAAATACAATCTACGGTTTTTCAATTGTTGTTCCTGTATTGTGTATTATCTTTTTTATGCGCAGTGAGTTATCATTTATGTGGGTTGGCATGGTTTGATGCCGTTTGTCAGATGTTTGGAACCTTGTCCACCAGCGGATTTTGCATACGAAATGCAGGTGTTGCCTTTTACAAAAATCCTGCCTTCGAATGGGCTATGATCCTCTTCATGATGATTGGCGGCTTAAATTTCTTTGTCTTGCTGAAAATGGCAAAAAGAGACTTCCCTTCCATTAAAAAAAATCAGGAATTATTAGCGTACCTGTTAATTATAGCTGTTGCCTCTATTTTGTTGTGTTTGTTGTTGGTGTTCAAACAGAAAACAATGGGGGTAGGGGATTGCGTTCGTCATTCCATTTTCCAAGTAGTCTCTATCCTGACAACTTCCGGTTATAACTCCGTCGACTTTCAACAGTGGATTCCCTCGACCCATACTCTTTTGATTTTATTGATGTTTATAGGTGGTTGCTCGGGCTCGACCGCAGGCGGTATAAAAGTATTTCGATTCATTTTGGGGCTCAAAATAGGATTTTCCCACATGGAGAAAACGTTTAGGACAAAAATCGTTCGCGCTGTATTCAACCAGGGAGAAGCCATAGAAGAATCCACGCAGCTAGAAATTAGTACCCATCTCCTCCTTTACGCATTTGTCTGCTTTTTTAGCCTGATATTCTTGGCCATCTTCGAACCCGTACTCAGTTTCGAAGGCTCCTTTTCCGCCATGATCTCGTGCCTATCAAACGTAGGCCCTGGCTTCGCCGAATTAGGACCTGCCCAAAATTACGGATTCTTGAGCGGCATCACGAAAATCTACCTCTCCATCCTCATGATCGCCGGCCGCCTTGAACTCTACGCCATCATCGTCCTCTTTACCCCACAATTTTGGAGAAATTTTTAAGAAGGAAGTTTTTGGGGGAACTGCTTTTCGTATTTCTTTTGAAGATCATTCTGAGCCTCTATTCGCAATGAATTGAACTATAAATGACGTTTCTTAAGAACCCATCCGAATGAAAATTTGCGCGGAAATAAATTTCTTCAAAATTTATTTCCGCGCAAGTATCTCCTTTTCGGAATGGGGCCAGAAAAAACGTAAGTTCAATTTTTCGAGCAGGCGGGCAAGGTGAGAGTGAAGGAGCGTACATACGTACGTGACCGAGCACGAATCCGTAGCCCAACACACTCGAAAATTGAACTTACATTTTTCTGTTGGGGGAACACTTTTCTGGGTGACCAAAATGGGTTTCCCCAAATTTACTTTAAAATGGTTTTTTTTATTTTTTTTGGGGGTGTAATTTCTTTAGCTTTAAAGGATTGGGGTTGCATGGGGGTTCGAGTTTCTAGGGTTAGGAGCATTTTGGAGGGGAGCTTTAAGGAGTGTCCGTCAGTAAGTGCAGCTGATACGTTGCTTTCTCTTATTGCTTCGAAAACCTCTTGTCTATAAATGCGTATCTCTCTGGGCGCATTTATTCCTATTTTTACTGAGTCTCCATCTATCTTGTTGATATTGATAATGATGTTTTCATTGATCACGATCGACTCATTTAACTTCCTTGTTAATACGAGCATAAAAAATCCTCACATTTCGCCTTGATAAAGTACATGATTTTCTGAGTATTGCGTATGGTTTTCTATTACGACTTGCTTGGCCAATCGGGTCTTTCGATTAACGATAATGGGCCCAATTAAGTTTATTGTAACCATTGAATTATGTATGGTTGCTATGTTGAGCACAAGGACATCGTTAGGGCCTTCTATACCCAGAAAGAGCAAATCCTGGTCGCTGATCTCTATCTTGTAGTTATCAATCAAGCCGTTGGGTTCTATTATCATGAATTCCAAGCGGTTATTTTCTTTCACTTGGCGTAACCTCATGAATGGTAACTCCGCTTTCGAATAAACAATTTCCATTTCCTTCAACTCTGGAAATCCCAACAGCCCCAAGGGCAACTTTACAATGTGTGCAGTATCCAGAACAGCTTTCTTGGCTGCCCTTCTGATCGGTTCGTCTACTCTTATCGCTTGGTTCATATTTTTTTTATAGGTGAAATTGGTTGGGGAAAACCCCTGGAGATTTCAAGAAACTGCGGGGAAACTGCTTTTGGTCACCCAAAAGCGTTTCCCCGCACCCCTTCCGAAAAGGAGGGAGTCTACGCTATAATAAGTTCTTGCAGAACTTGTTATAGCGCAGCCATGGTTCAATAACAATATCTCTCAAATACTCCTTCATTTTTCAAAAAATAAAGTTTTCGGAAGTATTTATTTTTTTCAATGAACTTGATAGTCTTTTTCGGAAAGGGGCTTGGGGAAAACGCTTTTATGCGAATAAAAGCAGTTTCACCAATTTTTATCTTTTTATCATAAATAATCCATGATAGAGCGGCTTAGGACGCGTCCTCCCACCTGCATTGCCGCCTGGTAGGCGTATTGAGTTTTTTGGAGTTGGACCATCGTTTGGGCGAAGTCGGCATCTGCGTCGCTTGAAATTTCTTTTTCGAGGGATTGGAAGCTATTGGAATTTTGAGTTTTTGCTAGAGAGAGTCTGCTTAAGTTGGCGTTTGTGAGGCTTTGTGCATTTATCAAGTTATCACTGGAGGTTCTCAGGGTTTGTATATCGGCGGTGATGGCTGCGGAATCTTTGTTTTTTAAGTGATCTCTCAGCTGGATGAGGTTTTGGATATGTGGTAGAACGGTATTTTGATTGATATCGCCGGAGGCATACGGAGAGATCGTTATTCCTTCAGCGACGGAATAGGTTTGTTGTGAGCCGCCGGAGGGGGTACCGTTGTAGGTCACCGAAGTAATTTGACCTGATGAATCGCGTTCGGCGGTGAAGGGTTGGGTTCCCGTCCTAACGCCCGAGAATAAATAAGACCCCAAGTATTGCTGGTTGGCCGTGGCAAAAGCTTGTTCGATTAAACCGTTTACCTGTGTAGCTGAGGATGTGAATTGAGAGACATCTGAAATACCACTTGCTCTGATGGCTTCTTCGGTTGCACTTGTATTGATGTCTATTTGTGTTTGCAGGTAGGAAGACGTTACGTTTGCAACGTTTTCTGCTCTGGATTCGTTTTGGTAAAATTGGGATAAACGGTCTTTCAGTGTTTGTTCTTGAAGGACGCGGCTAGCGGCGGCGGGGTCATCGGTAGGGCTCGTTATTCTTTGTCCGGTTTGAG
>MIDO01000016.1 GCA_001831055.1 Verrucomicrobia bacterium GWC2_42_7
AAGAATTCGAGAAGGCGGACGAAGCGAACATGAGGGAGCGTACATCCGTACGTGACCGAATGTGAGTCTGATGTCCAACACACTCGAAAATTAAACTAACATCTTTCTATAGAGGTTCCCCCAAAACCCACACCCTCTTTAGCTATAGGGCGGATTTGATGATATTAACAAAAGAGGCCGCGTCGAGAGAGGCTCCGCCTATAAGTCCACCATCTACATCGGGTTGAGCGAGCAGAGAAGCAGCGTTGTCGGGTTTCATGGAACCACCATATAGGATCCTCACTTTCTCCGCCTTTTGCTGCGAGAAAATTTCCGATAAAAGTTTTCGGATATATGCGTGCACTTCTTGCGCCATCTCTGGGGTTGCTGTTCGACCCGTACCGATTGCCCAAACGGGCTCATAGGCAAGGACCAGCTGATCGATTGCTTGCTCAGGAATTCCAGCGACACCTTTCCTTACTTGACGCGAAATGACTTCCATTGTCCTGTTTTGTTCGCGCTCTTCTAGGGTTTCTCCTACGCAAAGAATGGGGATCAAATGGTTTTGGAGCGCAGAGAGGACCTTTTTATTGATAAATTCGTCTGTTTCTCCAAAATAGGAACGCCGTTCGCTATGCCCCAATATAACGCAAGAAACCGAGAGATCTTTCAACATAGATGCTGAAATTTCGCCAGTATAGGCACCCAATGGCTCATGGTGCATGTTTTGAGCCCCCAACCAGACATTTTCTTGTGAAATCAAGGCAGATCCACTTGCCAATGAGGTAAAAGGAGGACAAATGGCTATATCGACAGAAGTAATTTGTTGGACGGAGCTTAAGATATTTTTAATGACAGATACTCCTTCTGTTGCAGTTTTGTTCATTTTCCAATTACCTGCAATCAGCATTCTGCGAGAAGATGATTTTGACATAAAGAAATAATTAAAGGGTTTCTAAGACAGCAACTCCAGGAAGTTCCTTTCCTTCAAGGAATTCGAGACTCGCACCTCCGCCTGTACTAATAAAAGTGACCTGGTCTCCGAAGCCACCTTTCTTTACAGCCTTGACGCTATCACCGCCTCCAATAATGGAAATGGCTTTGCTTTTGGCAACGGCTTCCGCTACGGCAAAGGTTCCCTTTGCGCAAGATTTGATTTCAAAAACGCCTTGAGGCCCATTGAATAGGATGGTCTTAGCCCTCATGATTTCTTCTTTAAATAATTCGATAGTCTTGGGCCCGATATCAACACCTTCCCATCCATCGGGAATATCGCCCTCCACAACCTTTGTCTCACCTACAGATGCATTCGCAAAGTCTAATTTGTTCGTAATCAAGCGATCTATAGGAAATAACAACTTAACCCCTTTCTTTTTCGCTTTCTCCAAAACGGCTTTGGCCACGTCGACTTTATCGGGTTCGCATAGACTATTTCCAATTTTTCCTCCTAATGCGAAAAAGAACGTGTAGGCCATGCCGCCACCAATGATCATGGAATCAGCCTTATCTAGCAAGGAGTCAATGACCATTATCTTATCACTGACTTTTGCTCCTCCTAAGATGACGAGGAATGGCCTTTCTGGATTGGAAGTTTTCTGACCCAAATATTCCAATTCATTTTTCATCAAAAAACCACCCACTTTGATAGGAAGCAACTTAGCCATACCTTCTGTCGAAGCATGCGCACGATGAGCCGTCCCAAATGCGTCGTTGACATAAGCATCGGCCAATCTCGCAAGAGACTCAGCAAATTGAGGATCATTTTGCTCCTCCTGGGCATAGAACCGTAAATTTTCAAGCAAAACAACGGTTCCCTCAGCCATCGAATTCACGGTCTTCTCAACCTGCTCTCCAATGCAATCTTCTACAAACAAAACGGGCTGATTAATCAACTTCGCCAAAGCACCAGCAATAGGCTTCATGGTAAATTTGGGATCTTTTTTCCCCTTCGGCCGCCCCAAGTGACTTGCCAAAATGACCTTCGCCTTTTGATCAATTAAATGTTTAATAGTCGGCAATGCCCCAACAATACGTGTCTCGTCAGAAATATTACCATGTTCATCAAATGGCACATTAAAATCAACACGTACAAATACGCGTTTCCCCGCTAAGTTAACATCCGTTACTGTCTTGATCATTTTCATATAAAAAATTCCAATACGCCCCTATTTTCCACCACCACAGGCAAAAAGTCAACCACGATAGGGAGTTTTTGAGGGAAACCGAAGGTATATAGCATAAGACATTAAAGAAAAAACAAGAAGCGAAAACCTTTCTTTTCACAAGAAAAGAAAAAATGTATAAAAATTCGCGCTTTCCAAAGAAAGGCGATTCTCGCCCAAGAAAAAAGAGGGAGATTGGAAAAAACGCTTTTGGGGACCCAAAGTAGTTTTTCAACCCTACCCTTCCCTCCCTGAAGTTATATTCAAAATGCGAATTTGGGTAGAGTCGTTGTTGGGGGAGTAGCGCTCAAGGGTTGCCGTCTGGTTCTCGTAATCAAGCTCGCGGAGCCAAATTTGGTCGTTTCCTATACGTAATTGAGCCGCTAACGGGTTCATGGTAAATTGCTCACCCGTTTCTTTATTCATGAAAATGGCTTCATATCTCCATTCTGATGCATTTTGATTCAGAACCAATTGCACGCTTTTGCCAAACTGCATGTCCCTCAGTTCTGTGCTAGGATTTTTCCCTCCCGATGGGGAATTAAACGCAACAACCTGAACGTCATACCCTTGCAATAAATCACCAACCTTTACTTGGATAATCCCTTGTGTATCTGTATCAAGCAAAAAGAGGGACGGGGAGTCTCCTTCTCGTATATATGCATAGCCCACTAGCTGCAATTGATAGGGCTTCCTTTTAACCTCAACCAACTCAACACCAAAACAACCCGCCCTCTCTCCTTTCCGTTGTCCTCTCAAGATCCAACGTCCATTTTTGTCTGAAAATAAGTTAAGTGGCGTAAAAAGGTCAATTTTATGCCCTGGGCTATCTTCCCACTTTGCTAAAAAAAAGGGAGAGAGTGGCATTACTCTATTAAAGATGTTTTTAGAGAAGCAAATGGAAGAAATTTCTTTCATAGAAAGCCTCTTGTAAAAAACAACATTAACAACCAACAAGGCGCACAACACGAAGAAGACCCCTCCATAGTAGAAAAGATTTTCAATCCCAGATTTAGCACGGGCACCTGGGCGAACCTCCCCTACCCGATCCAAGTCACTTGCAGTTTTACCCTTTAAAAACATCTTAATTTTGAAAAATAAATCGGTAGAACCATCCGTCCTCAGGACGTTCCCCACAATCAGGGTCGAAAAAGTACCGGATCCTTATTAGAACTCAATACATTTTTGTTCATGCTGCAGGAAAAGTTGAAGGCTCCTAAAAACTGCGGGGAAACTGCTTTTGGTCCCCCAGAAAGGGTTTCCCCGCACCCTTTCAAAAAAGGGAAAAATATGCACAACAAGAAGTTCTTGCAGAACATGTTATAGCGCAACACATGGTTTAGAAAAAAATATCTACCCAAAATATAGCATAAGACATTAAAGTTATTACAAAACAAATTCCCTCGCCCGGGAAAAATCGCTAGATTTTTCTTGGGCGATAATCGCTTTTCTTTGGAAAGCGCGAAAACCTTTCTTTTCTTGTGAAAAGAAAGGTTTTCGCATCTTGTATCTTCTTTAATGTCTTATGCTATATCTTCATTTCTCCGAAAATAGGGTTTTTAGTAGGGTCTAGTTTCCTCTCTAGAAAAGCAACACGAATCCTGGATAAGGAATTTTTTTTAAAAACCCATCAATCAATAAATAATAGTAATCACTATATTTATGCACAGGCCTCTAAAAATCTCTTTTCCCTAAAAATAAAATCAATGGATTTTCCCAAGACGATTAGAATATCTTCTCTAAAATCCCTGGAGGTGGCGGGAGTTGAACCCGCGTCTTCCATATTTTTGGATATGCCGTCTACATGCTTAGCTACTTTTTAAATTCGCTTAGGCTATTTCAGGTAGCAGAACTAACCTTCGCTAGCATTTCTTTGATTACAGTAGCATGCGAAATGCAAACATTCTACTATCCCTGCTATCAACGCTTTACAATCTAGCAGGTATCGATTGCAAAACGAGCCGCTAATTAATTAAGCAGCCATAGCGAGTTCCTCACGGAAGCTTACTACATTATTTTCATTTATGTTTTGAATGGATTTTTAACGGAGCCAACCATTCTTCTCCGGCATGCTGTCACATCCTCCCACATGGAATCGAATCCGGAACACCCCCAAATTCGTTCACGAAAGTCTGTTACATCAAGAATCAACTTTGCACCTTCTTTTCGCCATTGCAAGATTGATCATCATTTTCTTTATAGTTTGACACAATTTTAACAAAAATGCCTCAATTTTGCTAAAAATTCGCCTTTTAAAGTTCCTTATCGAAAAAGCTTGTAAGCAATAAGAAAAATTGCAATAATCTGTGAGCTGTAGGTCCAGAGAAAGAGGACCTTACTGCCTTAACATCTCTTTTGTAACAAACTTATGCAACTCACAATAAGAAAAAAATTGGTTGGATTTTCGCTATTTTATTTATTGCTGCTGGTCCTATTGTTAGCAATGGGTCTGTTTTCCTGGAAAAAGATCGAAGAAAATGCATCCATGAAAGAGTGGGTACGAATCTCATCAACAGGTTTATTTCGGGCCAGAACCGAAGAAAAAGCATACTTGCAGTACTATAAGGCAGAACATGCAGCAAATGTCGGAGAAGAAGGAGGGAAGATCCTTTCAGTGCTTTCGATGCTGAAAAAAAGCATGTCCAATGAAATTGAATTAACAAATCTTGTTACTGACATGGGTTCCTATTTGGAGGTATTTGACCAGTTGGTGGCTAAACATAAAGAAAGTGCAGCTGCTCAACAATCTATGGATAAAACCGTAGATGATGCAGACAAAGTCATGGATGAAATTTTTATGAAACTGCGCTCACGGGAATCTGAATTGATTGCATCCGGAGAGCAATTGGATGAAGATTCAAAACACATGCTAGCAGCAGCAACGGACGCAAAAATGTTTATGTACCAAGTGCAAGGACTGTATTACGAATTCCTGGACAAAGGAGACGTCTCCTATATGAATGAGTTTGCTAATGTCATGACTCGAAATGCACCGGGGCACAAAGGTGCATTAAGTGGGTACTCGAAATTTCTTAAAGACGATCTAATCGATTCGCGTGTAGGGATTATAACAAGCCTAATAGATACGTGTGATTCCTTGTCTGTTAAAACTTTAGATCTTTACAATAAAGAGGATGCGCTCATAAAAAAATTGGATGATATAGGGAGCAAGGCTGTTTCGGATGCAGATAAATTACTGGGAAAAGTCCAAAAACAGGCAGATCAAGCTGTAGTGAAAGCAAAAATGTATATCATCATTCTTTCAATAGTAGGAGCTGCAGTGGCCTTATTTTTTGGATTGGCCCTAAGCGTTTCCATTACATCTACACTTAAGAATATCGTAAATATGCTTAGCGATATCGCCCAAGGAGAAGGCGACCTAACTCGCAGACTGAATGCTCACTCAAAAGACGAATTAGGGGACCTGGCAAAATGGTTCAATATCTTTATCGAAAAATTACAGGAATTAATAAAGAAAGTGGCTGTCAACACTCAGAGCTTAACAGAGTCCTCTCAATTGATGGAATCAACATCCAAGACATTAGACGACAACACAAAAGCCATGAGCGGACAATCCTCAAATTTAGAGTCATCAGGGGATAAATTAGCCACTAATGTCTCACAAATGTCTCAGGCTGCGGAGTCGGTATCATCTAGTTTGAATAATATTGCTGCAGCCTCCGAAGAAATTGCATCCACTGCGCAGAATGTAGCTTCTGCTGTCGAGGGAATGAATGAGGCTACCTCCGAAATAGCAAAAAATTGCTCAAAAGAATCCTCTATTGCAGCCGCAGCAAACCAAAAAGCCAAAAGCGCAAGGGAAATTATGGATAAATTGGGAGAATCTGCTAGGGAAATCGGGAACATTGTGGATGTCATCACCAAGATCGCCGGGCAGACTAATTTATTGGCATTAAATGCAACCATTGAGGCCGCTAGTGCAGGCGAAGCCGGCAAAGGCTTTGCTGTCGTAGCTAATGAAGTCAAAGAACTTGCAAGAAAAAGTGCCCAAGCCACAGAAAAAATTTCACAGCAAGTTAGTGATATCCAAAAACAAACATCACTATCCATCGAAACAATGGAATCAATTTCAAAGATAATTGAAGAAATCAATATGATTTCCGATTCAATTGCTAGCGCGGTAGAAAAGCAAGCTACAACAACTAAAGAAATTACTCAAAACATGAATGGTGTATCAGAAGCAACAAGCAGTCTGACACAAAACGTACAATCTGCCGCAGCTAATACAAGCGAACTAGCCTCAAATGCTCAAGAATCAGCAAAAGAAACTCAAGGCATGTCTAACAATATTAAAAACCTAAATGGGTCCGTCGAAGAAACAGCAAGAACTTCAGCAGAGACCAGTCAAAGTGCGGCTTCATTACTAAAATTGGCCGGACAATTGAAAGAAATTGTCAGCCAGTTTAAAATATAGATACGACCCGTCAAAAGGCGTAAAGACAAAACTGCTTTTTTAATTACTAAAAAGCAGTTTTCCCTCCTCTATGAAGACTAGCAAAATAAAAAAAATCTATCGCACTCGCGAATGGAAAAAATGGTTCCATTTTCAACTCGTAAGTCTGTGCATCCCCATCTTTAAGAACGCCCTTACGAGTCTGAAAAGCTTCCAGTTTGAATTCTGGTTGACTAGTTGCTTAAACTATGGCAATCTTTAAAAGGGTTTGGACGATTTATGGAGAGTATGCAGGTATTAGTTGTTGATGATAGTTTGGTTGTTCGAACTATCATTCGTCAGCAATTGACTAGCCTAAATAGTAGTCTAAAAATCGAAGACGCTAAGAGTAGTAAGGAGGCTTGGGACAAGATTATTAACGAAAAATTCATTCCTGACTTCTGCCTTCTAGATGTCCACATGCCAGAAGAGAGTGGCATCGATTTCGCCAAGCGAATGCGTAAATTTCCAGCCTTAACTAGTTGCCTAATCTTGTTTATCTCGTCCGATGCCCACCGCGACACGGTTATGCAGGTTAAAGCATTGGGACCAGTGGGATATTTAATAAAACCCTACACGCCAGAAAAACTAGGGTCATATCTTGCTTTATCAGAAGAACTTAGAAGAAGAAATGAAAAGGCTTCAAAAAAAGTAATCATCCTCCCTAGTGAAAAGATTACAACCGACTTAAACGTAAATGTGGTGCAATACGTGAAGTTAGTGAACGTTCTCCTCGAAAAGCTAGAATCGATGCATAATAAACTACAGAATTTGACCAACGAATCCAATTTAGTCGCCACCAAGGATATTCTAAATACGGAAATGCGCTACCTGCTTGTGGAATGCACAGCCCTTGGCCTCACCGAATATGTGGCTTTGGGTCAACTCATTATGGATGAAGAAACTTGGGAAAAAGATTCCACCTCCCTCCTCAATATGTTGGGTATCTCCGCGCTGCGCGTCAAACAAGCCTGTAAAGACCTTCTAGCCGCAAACGGCTGTTGGATTGCTAATTGAACGTTTTAGGAGAGTTATAGTAAAAAAGAAATAAGTTGACCCACCGGAAACCCTTTCTTTTTGAGGTAAAAAAGAAAGGGTTTCCGGACCTTCCCTAAGAAAAACCAGGAATCGGCCCGATCAAATCCTTCGAATTTGATCGGGCCGATAAGATGGATTTTGTTTAAGTTCTCAAAGATGCCTCTTTTTTGGGTCAACCTCATTCTGTTTGGCTATAGAATAGGCAATAAAAGTATTTACAAAAATCAACCACCCTTTGCGCGAACAAAAAAGCGTAGTCTTTTGTTCGCGCACTATCGTTTTTCTTTGGAAAGCGCGAAAACCTTTCTTTTTGCGAAAAAAGAAAGGTTTTCGCATTCAATTTAACGAATCACAAACCTAAATCTTAAAATGAGAAGGATAGAAGTAACTCCGAGTCCGATGGCTTCCCCAATCCAAAGACCAATTCCTTGAAAGCCACAGGTGAAGGCCAAAATGTACGAAGTCGGTAAGCCAACAAGGATATAGCCGATAAAGGCAAAAACCATGGGAATTTTGATGTCATTGAGCCCGCGCAGAGTTCCAATTGTAGTGGCTTGGGTGCTGTCGAAGAGCTGAAAAACGGCAATTACCATAAAAAACTTTACGACCAATTGTATCATATCAAAATTGGCTGGATCGAGGGTATTGACAAACAGTTTTGGAATCTGATAGCGCATGAAAAGCAATGAGAGTCCAATGCTTGTCATGAGTGATGCTGCAAAAATAATACCACTTGATCCTATCCTAGCCGCCTTGATGACATTTCCTTGTCCATAGGCTTCACTGGTACGAATAGTGATGGCAAAGGTTAATCCCAATGGAACCATAAACATAAAACCTCCTACCGTTTGCACGATTTGATGAGCTGCTAATGCGGTAGCTCCAAATTGCCCCATCATAAATGTAACAATGATAAAAGATCCCCATTCAAACAAGAGTTGCAACGAACTAGGTATGCCTATGGATAAAATGCGCTTAAAATAATCCCATGATAAGGAAAAGAAGGACCCCAATCCTAGTTTTAGCCGCAATTGGGGAACGTTTTCCATAAAAATCCAAAGGGCAATTATCGTAATTACGCGGGCAATCAGCGTAGCCAAACCGGCACCAGGGAGGCCCATTGCATCAAAGCCAAAGTGACCAAAAATAAAAATCCAATTCAAAAAACCATTTACCCCAATGCATGATAACAAGATAGTGAGGGGCTCCCAGGGTCGTTGCGACGCCTCAGAGTAGCTCTTTAGACACATAAAGAGCAAAGCAAAGAGATTCGACCAGATCAGGTAAATAGTATAAGTTTTTGCTGCAACCACTACCTCTTCCGGTTGATGGAGCAAGCCAAGAAGTTCGGGCTTTAGGGTCAGAAGTAATGCTAATGCCAATCCATAAACAAATACAAACCACATCCCGTGTACCAGCAATGGCTTCTTTTCTTTCTGCTTAACTTTTGAACCTGCTGCTTGCGATACTAAAACGTGCAAGGCTGTCGACGCCCCAATTCCGAGAATCAAAAGGAAATTGCACAAGTTCCCAGCAAAAGCCGCCGCCGCAAGGCCCAAGACAGCTCCCTGATCGATGCGACCAATCATCGCTGTATCAACTGCTTGCATCAATATATTGCCTAACTGCCCCAAAATTATCGGGATAGCTAACTTCAAAGTTTGCTTCGTTTCATTCCACGAAAAATACATATGTCTTTATATTGTCAAATTATACAGGAAGAAGAGAAAACCTTTTCTTTTCCATAAAAGAAAAGGTTTTCGCACTTCCCAAAAGAAAAGCGATCATCGCGCAAATAAAATCTAACGATTTTTCTTTCGCAAAAAAAGAGAATTACATTTGCTTGTGTAAACTATATGGATGTAAACTTTTTTTCATAGGATAATTTTTGCAAGTTTAAATAAAAACACCCAACCTAGTTAAAAATAAATATTTAAACAAAGACTGTTCCCTCTAAAAATGCCCCAATTCAGAGAAAAATGTATTAAATTTTTCAAAGACGGCATCTGGATGGAGGAGCTCCATGGATAAGCCGCCAGTGGGGGGACAATTTTGAGGCTGAATGATGCATTTTGGGGCGTCAAAGATAGGCCCTGTACGTATGGGATTTGTAGGACCATACAAAACACAAACGGGGATTCCAAGAGCATTTGCCAAGTGTATTCCGCCCGTATCATTTCCTATGACTGCTTTGCATTGCAACAATCTAGCTGCAAATTGGACAAGGTCTGTGGTCCCCGCTAGGTTGATTATTTTGTCTGAAGGAATGTTTTTAGTTAATTCATTAGTAAGTGAAGCATCTTTTTTGGTTCCGAAGAGGAGAATATTTGCGTGTGGATAAAAGAGAAGAAGGCGATTGATAAGGAGCTGCCAAGATTTGATGGGCCAACGTTTATCGGAAAAATTCTCTGTTCCGCAAATAAGGCCGATGTTTGTTGCTGTTGGTTCTGGAATTTCCTCAGGATTTAGATTGAGATAGAGGGTTGAAAAATCAGGTTTTTCGTTTAACCCAAAATGCTTTAACCATTTTTCCCACAGTAACGTTTGGTGGGTTTTTGTGACACTTATAGATGACGGCTTCTCCCAAACTTGATTCAAGAGAGGACGGCCAAAAGAAGATAGTTTAAGGCCAAAACGTTGCGGGGCACCAATCAATCGCGCTTCAATATCGCCACGAAGAGAGTTGGTAAAAAGGAATTGGGCCTGAGGATAATTTTTCCTAAGATCCCAAAAGAACTTGAAATAACCAGGACCCTGAGGAGGGATTTCAAAGATGTTATCGCAAAGATCGGTTCTTAGAAACAGGGGCGCAAGATGCTGTTTGATGAGAAGCGAAATTTCTGCATCGGGACGCGCTGCGCGGATTGCGCGAAGCAGGGGGATTGCCATAATAACATCACCGAGCCAATTCGGCATGCGAATCCAAAATTGGGTGCGCCTGCGTAATTCTGTTTGGTTACGGAAGTTCAGCGAATCCTGGAGACCGTTGCGATGAGGCTTGCGGAAGAAAAGCTGCAAGTATCTGGCAGGCTCCATTTGGGTTTTCCACCGATTATGTAGCCACAGCCAATCTGCGCATTGGGAGTCATTAGACTTGAGTAAGTCTTCTAGTAACTGGTTTGATGAGAGGGTGATATGGAGAGATTCCCGTGGCCCTTCAATTGGAATACAAGCCACTTCTGCTTTCCAAAAACCTTTGTGTTTGGGATAGACCAAGTAGGTTTTTGCATTGTATTTTTGAGCAAGGATCCCTGGTAATTCTGTCACAGAAGCAATTTTTTCAAAAAACAATATTGATTTGCCTTCGAATCCTGCATTTTGGTCAAACAATACGACAACCTTCCCTTTATTTTCGAGGATAGTTTGAGCCTCACTGAAACCCTGTTTTCGAGAAAGGAGGGAAAGCCCAAAGCGTTCACGAGTTTTTTTGACCCAACGCTCTAATGACTTGTTTTCGAAAGGGCGGTAAATGACACCCACTTTACCTAAAATGTTAGGAGACAACAAAGCAGGAACAAGTGTAACCATTTCCATGAGGGAAAAATGAGGGATCAAAAAGAGGGTCGGGACATTCTCGCTTTCTTCGACAACACGAGCAAATTCCGGACTAATTTTTAGATTTTTTCTAATTTTTTGAAGGTTCC
>MIDO01000017.1 GCA_001831055.1 Verrucomicrobia bacterium GWC2_42_7
CATAAAGTCTTCCAATAGAAGGTCAGCTAATTGACTGTCTTTATCGAGCCTGTAGGCATCAACGTGTATTAAATTACATCTAACCCCTTGATAATAATTAAAAATGTTGTAAGAAGGACTTGTTATGGGTTGGGTGATCCCGCAGCTTTCGGCTAACCCCCGAACAAAAGTTGTTTTTCCTGTACCTAGATCCCCATCAAGCAAGATAGTTTGGTTTCCTTCTAGGGACTCTCCCAAACGGTAAGCGATGCTCTTTGTTTCTTCTGCACTATGAGAAAGAATTCCTATTTTTAGTTGCTCTAATGCGTTCATTGTAAAAATGCTTTATGAACAATACAGATCCTATCCAAGATTATCCAAGATTCGACTGCATCACCTTGGATAATTCAGGATTTAGTATAAGAAGGAAAATCGTATTGAAATTAAATAGTGCGTGCATAAAAATCGAGATTCGCAGATCTCCTGTTTGTTCATATATCCGGCCTAATGCCATCCCCAATAAAAACAAAGGCAAAAAGGTTGTTAGACTAAAGTGACCACAGGAGAACAATAAGGAAGAGAGGATCAACGCGAACAATGGGTTTATTTTCCCTTTTAAAAATCGATAGATGCCTCCACGAAAGAGCAATTCTTCCGTTATTGGCGCAATGACCACAGCGAAAATGAATACGATTACCTTAAAAGTTACACCGTGAATTTCTCCCATTAATTTTATCAGTAATTGTGGACTCTGTTCCACTGGATATCCTATGCGACTCCAGAAGGACATTATTCCAAACCACATTAATAGGCTCACCCAAACCAGTGGCAGTGTTACGCCTAATTGATAAAAAGCCTGCCTGAAAAGAGTCCACGTCTTTTCCTGAGAAAACAATCCAAGCCGCTTATAAAAATCTTCCTTATTGACGACTAGATAGATAAAAAATGAGCATAAGATAAGTTGAGTAGCAAAGCCTCCAACAACCTCATTCCATCCGTAAAAATTAAAATTCATTCCCAATTTAGCCAAAATCCAAACAGCCACATTGGGAACCATAAGCATCAAAAAAAGCACTGCCCACATGAATATTCCAAAATTTAACCAAGAAATACTCCAAGGAGTCACACATTGTACTTTTTGACGAGACCCTTTAATTAGATAGTGAAAAAAACAACCTGATGCCCATATAAAAACAATTAGCCCATATAACGTCGTCATATTTTCTCTATCGATCCTTTGCTCCATAAGCTTTGAAACTTATTGATCATTCAAGCGTTGTCAATTATAACGACAGTTGAGTTTTTGCTTCTCTTTTTATTTTTATGGCAGGCCTCTTCTATTTTTGGCGACTCACGTAATTATCTTTTATCTCAAGACATCTATTATTGTTTTTCAAGCTTGTAAAATAAGAGATAAAGGGACTAAAATAGAACCATATGTCTGTTAATTCTTTCATATCAAAAGCATTGAGGCAATCATTGATCCTGAACATAATCTCTCAGTCAGTGCCTTCCAAAGAAGATGTTGATTCTGTTATTGAATTGACCGCAAGTAAGGTTGTTGACGATTTAAAGGCCCTATCTATGACTCTGTACTTAGTCGAAGAGAAAGAGATAGTGTTTAAGTTCGTCTATTTTTCTCCAATTTTATGGGCAAATAATGCTTCCTTAGAACAGAAATTTGAAGATAAAAAGCAAAAACTCTTGGCTTTAAGATTGCCACTTGAAACAGGGCTTGTAGGCGAAGTCATCGCAACAGGGGAATCCAACTTCTTTTGTCTTGATGAAGATGGCCCAGAAAAGATGTTAGATCTTTCAAAAAATACAGAATTTGCGGTTACTTCCATGCTTACCGTTGCCTTGAAATCGGATTGCCGTATCATAGGAGCGATTCAAGTACTCAATAAAGAACCTGCTTCAGATGGATCTCCACGCGCATTTACTCGAGCAAACCTGATGTGCCTTGAAGAAGTGGGAGGATATACTTCTGCTCTTTTGTTAAGGATGCTGGACTCCAACTATAAAATCAACGAGGAAGATGCGGCCCGTTACATTTCCAATTATACCGATACACCACTCGTCACAGATGAATCGGACCTGTCTTTTGATAAAACACTACTTGCACGCGTGGGTGCCGATATCATACGTACAACAAATGTATTGCCTTATAAGCTTACATCAAAAAATCACGTAGCTGTCTTAATGAAAAATCCATTAGATATCACCAACCGTGAAGCCTTTTCCTTAAAAACCTCACTCTCAATAGACGAAGTCTGGGTTGCAAGCGCCTCATTAATGGACACCCTTATAAAAAGATACTGTCATTGAAGATAATTTGGATGCCTCTAAACTAACCCCTTCCGAAAAAGGAGGCATAAGTGCAAATCCCACCCCAACACACCCGAAGCTTAAGAGTTTTTCTTGAGAAAACAACTCCACCGAAAGATGTTATAATTAATAGCATAGAGAATAGATACGAGGAAACCCTTCTTTCTGAGGAGAAGAAGGGCTTCCTGACGGTAAGCATCAGTTCAGTTTTTTGAGAAGACGGAGAAGGTAAGTCCGATGCCCAACGCACTCGAAGCTTAAACTAACATCTTTATACTATCTTTGATAAATAGGCCTAGATTGATAATGAGTATGAAGGAGCTCATGCGCCTTTTCGCTGCGCGGAGAGCCCAAGAAATCGGCGTAGATCTTTTTGATTTCTGGGTTGTCGTGGGAGCAACGAACAGGGCAATTGCGGTCGCATTGGTAAATGCCAGCCATACGTTTTTGACGGAGATTGTCCGTAACCCCATAGGGCTGTCCACCACCACCGATGCACCCCCCTGGGCAGGCCATAACCTCAATAAAGTGGTAGGGGGATTCCTTCCCTTGTTGTTTGGCTTCGCGTACTTTGTCGAGGATGTATTCGACATTTGCCAATCCATGAGCAACAGCGACTCGTACATTGAAGTTACCTACTCCGATGGTAGCTTCCTTCACTCCATCCAAACCTCTAACAGACTGAATATCAATCGCTTCTTTCTCAAGATTTTTACCTGTAATCACATTGTACGCTGTTCTGAGGGCGGCTTCCATAACGCCACCCGTTGTCCCAAAGATAACACCAGCTCCTGAGTGCTCTCCCAGAATAGAATCTGCTTTTTCTTCAGGGATAGAATCGAAGTCAATACCCGATTGTTTAATCATGCGAGCGAATTCGCGCGTTGTTATAGAGCAGTCAACGTCGGGATAGCCCGAAGATTTCATTTCCTTACAGCGTTCCAACTCAAATTTTTTGGCTGTGCAGGGCATGATGGACAATTGGAATATTTTTGCGGGATCGATGTTATTTTTTTGCGCAAAATAGGTTTTGACCATAGCTCCCATCATTTGTTGGGGGGATTTGGCAGAGGAAAAATGATCGATGAAGTCGGGATGCATCTTTTCCATAAAGTCTGTCCAAGAAGGACAGCAAGATGTTACAAGAGGCAGGCTGCTAGGATTTTTTGTAAAGCGGTCGACAAATTCACTAGCCTCCTCCATAATCGTGAGGTCAGCAGAGAAGTTTGAATCAAATATGGCTTTAAACCCTAATCGACGCAAAGCAGCGTAGATTTTTTTCGTCAGATCGGTACCTGGAGGGAGGCCAAATTCTTCGCCAAGAGAAACACGTACCGCAGGAGCAATTTGAACAGTACAGAACTTTTCGGGATTGTGTAGCGCGTCCCAAACGGCGGGCACATCATCTTTTTCAACAATGGCACCCGTTGGGCAATGCGCGGCACATTGTCCGCATCGGATACAAGGGGACTCTGCTAAAGAAATATCTCCGCAGGGCGCCATCTTGGTATTGATGCCGCGATGAAGGAAAGAAAGAGCCCAAACGTTTTGGATTTCCTGACAGACTTGAACACAGCGTCCGCACTTGATGCATTTCCGGGCATCAATAATAATAGATCCCGTAGAAGCATCTTTGGGCAGATCTGGCACATAACGTTTGATTTTATCGTCTCGGATACCAAATTCCGCAGAGAGTCGTTGGAGTTCGCAATTTGTATTACGTCCGCAAGTTAAGCACTCATCGGGGTGGTTTGAGAGGATGAGTTCGAGCACGGTCTTGCGTGTTTCCACAATTTCGGCATCGTGGGTGGTGATGTCCATTCCATTTTCAAGGGGCGTGGTACATGCACGAAACATCTTTGGACTGCCTTTAACGCGGACAATACAAAGCCCACAGCCTCCAGATGGAAGGAGGTCCTGATGTTTACAGAGAGTGGGAATTTTTATATGGACTTTACGAGCGGCCTCTAAGATTTTTGTTCCTGCAGGGACTTCTACAGGAGTTCCATTGATGGTTGCTTTGATAATTTCTGTATTCATTATAATCCTTTAGCTTTTACCTTTCGACTTTTGACGCGCATATTTGACGCCGCCTTCGATGTAAGCTTTGTATTCGTCTTCAAAGTTTTTCATTGTAGAGAGGACGGGATTGGGTGCCGTTTGGCCTAACCCACACAGGGATGCTTTTTGCATGGCGTGGCAAATCTGCTTCAATTGAGGGAGATCTTCCGGAGTTCCGCGGCCGCGCAGGATGTTTTCTAATATCTGAAGCAGTTGATAACCTCCTATTCTGCAAGGAGCGCATTTTCCGCAAGACTCATCGACACAGAAACGCAGATAGAATCGGGTGATGTCCACCATGCAGTCATCTTCATCGAGAACAACCATACCTCCCGAACCCATGATAGAGCCGAGATTCTGAAGATTCTCGTAGCTAATAGGCGTATCAAGGTCTTTTTCTGTAATAAATCCGCCTGAAGGTCCTCCCGTCTGGACCGCTTTAAATTTCTTACCATTGAGACAGCCACCGCCAATATCGAATACGATCTCTCGGAGCGTTGTTCCCATAGGAACTTCAATTAAGCCGGAATTAGTCACATGGCCAGTCAACGCGAACACCTTTGTTCCCTTGCTTTTATCGGTCCCTATTGAAGCAAACCAGTCACCACCACGGTTTATGATGGGGGCAACATTAGCAAATGTTTCGACGTTATTGATCATCGTGGGCTTCCCCCAAATACCGGAGGTAGTTGGGAAGGGAGGACGTGGGCTAGGACTGCCTCGTTTCCCTTCAATGGAAGCGATAAGAGCCGTTTCTTCTCCACAAACAAAGGCACCTGCCCCTAGACGGATTTCGATGTCGAAAGAAAATGAAGAACCTAATATGTTCTTACCCAACAAATTCTTTTCGCGAGCTTTTTCAATGGCCAATTGAAAGCGCTTGACAGCCAAAGGATATTCGGCACGCACATAGACGAATCCTTGGTCGGACCCCACCGCATAGCCTGCAATGATCATGCCTTCCAGGATGCGATGCGGATCGGCTTCCATCATACTGCGATCCATGAATGCTCCAGGATCTCCTTCATCTCCATTGCAAACAACAAACTTCTTGCCATCTTTGCTAACAGATTTAGCCATCATCCCCCACTTGCGTCCTGTTGGGAAACCTGCACCTCCTCGTCCACGTAGCCCACTAGTGGAAATGGTATCGATGACCTGCTGAGGATTCATGGAAGTTAGAACCTTCGTCAATGCCGTATAGCCGTCGGCACAAATGTATTCATCAATAGAACAGGGGTCAATTTCGCCTGCATTTTCAAGAACGATTTTTTTCTGTTTTTTGAAGAAAGGAGTGTCGGTATTGTAAACTTTTTCGTTGTTCTTTATCCCATTTAAATTCTCAACGATGCCCTTGACATCAGCTTCTGTAACTTCGTGGTAAAGAGTACCGTCTGGTTCTGAAGAAACAAGAGGGCCTGCAGCACAAAGTCCACGACAGCCTACACCTTTAACGGTGTATTCTTTTAATCCCTGAGCTTGAATTTCCTTCTGAATTGCAGGAATGAATGTTTCACTTTTCGATGAGAGGCAACCCGATCCCACACAAACATGTAGGCACTTTTTTACGTTTTTATGGGCAGCTTTTAGAGAATCCCTTAATTGATTTAATTCACTTGGTGTCATGACTGCAACGATTTGACTTTTTCGATAATTTTTTCTGGGGTAGATTTTCCATTAACCTCACCATCAATAACAACGGCTGGTGCCAATCCACAAGCACCTACACAGCGAACAACGTCAAGATTGAAGAGCCTATCAGCCGTTGTTTCGCCAACATTGAATCCGAGTTGTGTTTTGAGAATCTCAAGAATGGCAGGGGCGCCTTTAATATGACAAGCCGTACCCGTACAAACATGAATACTGTGCTTCCCTTGGGGCTTTAATTTAAAATAATGATAAAAGGTCAAAACTTCATAAATACGAGCAAGTTTAATGTCTAATGCCTTGCCGATCTCCATCGCCCATTCTCGTGGAACATAACCGATATCTTCTTGGATATCATGGAGAACCATAATGAGGCTACCTTCTACGTTCCTCCATTTATCCACATATTTTTGAATATTCTTTCGAATTTCTTCACAGGACATTTGTCCCTGATCTAAGGTTTCGCTTGTCATGATCGTAAGAATTTTCCCAAAAACGCTGTCAGAACCCTCTCCAACCACACATTTCCCAGGCTATTAACTAATTTGAATTACTTTTTTCATTAAAACAAGCTCTTTTTGAAGGAGTGATCATTTTAGCCTTAGTGGCTAAATTCAGCCAAAAATTAACAAATTCTTCTGCGATGACCGCCTCTCTTTGAAAGAGCTCGGGACCCCCCCCTAATTCAAATAAAGCTTTACACTTTTATTGATCTTTGACATAATAAAAAAGCATGAGGCGGGATCTTAAAATCATTGGTGTTTGTTGTTTGTTTTTGTCATCTTTAGAAGGTGCCAGCTTAAAGACTGTTTATTATGATGTACTAAGTAATGTTCCTGCTTCTGGTTTTCATCCACAGATGTCCTGGCCTATTTTTAGCCAAGAGGGGGCAACAACGCTGAAACTTCACCAAACGACAGCTATAAAATCTGCTTCCGATGATTATATTACGTATTACATCAACAAGACAATAGACATGACTAAACCCGCTACGAGCGATATGACTTTGGGTTGGTCTACAGAGCAAGTTTCAGACCCTGGAAATCAAACGGCACAGTCTGCAGGGTATTCATATACTAATTTAGCTCTTAATAACCAATATAATCCTCCTCAGCCAGTAGCTGTTTATAATAAATATACGACAAGTCCCTCATCTTACTTAATTGTCCAAAGAAATCCTGCAGGAGTTTGGAAAACAGCAACACTCCCTTATCCAAGCACTGACATTACTCCTTACCAAAGTGTAGCAACTTTTTCCATTAGCGGGCAAAATTATGCCGCTGTTGGGGTCGCCGATTGGTGTGCTCCCTATTTCTATGCCTATATCTATTGCCTAGACACAGGGACACCTGTTATGGTAGGGTCGCCAATCACCGTCGATGGAACATCTGCAGTTAACAACAGTTATTGCGCAAACGAGGTGTTTTATTCTTATACTGGAGGACATCATTATCTCCATTTTATACATGCCACTTCGGCAGGGCTTGTAGATGATCTTTATAAGGTTGATAGTCCAACGAGTCCTGCTTTTGTCAGCAGGAAAGCCCTCGGGTTGACAAATTTTGATTATTCTTCCACAATGGATGCTTATTTTGATGTTAATGGCGTTCTATTAATAGGGACTAACGCCGGAGGACAGCCCCTCTCGAGAAATGGAGGAAGTGATATATTTTCCAATACAACGGCTTTTATGGCCTACGGAACAGCTTCCTCTCCACTTCCTAGTAATTATACTCAACTCAAGTTATTTATTTCAAATGCTCCTTTGGATCATACCTCCATCATAATTTGCCAAACACTTGCCCAAAAATTAGGCAGGATGTGGTCGATAGAGCCCCTTGCCTTCAATGGAACTACTGGAGCGATAAGAGGATGGTCTGGTTGTTGCAAAAACCCATCCGATGGAAATCTCTATGCCTATTCCCT
>MIDO01000018.1:0-9006 GCA_001831055.1 Verrucomicrobia bacterium GWC2_42_7
TAAAAAGGGGAGCGTGAGTGAAGGAATTGGAAAAAACTGTTTTGGGTCGCCCAAAAGCGTTTTCTCCAAGCAACTTTCCGAAAAGGGGATCGTTCTATTTGCAATTATAGTTAATAGGATGGAGAATAGATATGCGGAAACCCTTCTTTCTGAGGAGAAGAAAGGTTTCCTGACAGAAAGCATCTGTTCAGTTTTTGAGTATGTTGGGCTACGGATTCACACTCCCTTACGTACACATGTACGCTCGGTCGTATTCCCCTTGCCCGCCTTCTCAAAAACAGAACAGATGCTTTCTGAACCTCTCCAAGAAACACTTTTAATAATCGCATAATAAAAACCTTACGGTTTTTATTATGCGATGGATGAGAAGTAGCCCCAAAACAAAATACTGTATTCATTTTCAATGCGTTTTACTATAAACAAAATCCATCTTATCAGCCCGAAATATAGTTAAAAGCAATGAGAATCGACACAAAGGAAGAGGGAATTGAAGGAGGAGGAAATGGCATCGAAGAAATCAGTGAATTGAGAGGAAAAAGATTTGAGGTGGCGTTTAAGGGCAGCCCAAGATTTTTCTATGGGGTTAAGATCCGGAGAATAGGGAGGTAAATAAAGGAGTTCACAGCCGGCAAGCTCTATGGCTGCTCGGATTGCGGGGTTTTTGTGAAATGAGGCGTTATCCATGAAGATCACCGAACCCTTTGGCAGAGCCGGAAGCAGATGATTTTTGATCCAATCTAAAAACAGAAGAGTGTCCGTATACCCAGTATACATCAGGGGTGCGATAAGTTGTGAACCCATTCTTGCTGCAAGAATATTTTGGCGTTCGAATCTTGTCCCTGATACAAAACCGATTGGAAATTTATCTTTCGAACACCACGCGTGCTCGCGAAAATAGTATCGATCTAAACTCGTTTCGTCCACATATACAAGCAATTGCGTCGGTTTTTTATCGATTGTTCTTTTGAATTCGGCGCGTCGGTTTTCGTCTCGTTCCCGATAGGCCCGCTGTTTTTTTTACGCACATAATTCAGCTTCTTTTTCAGAATGTAGAGGATGGAACTGAGGTTCACTTGAAAATGTCTTGCCAATTCAACCGCATACGCATCACTGTGATTATCAAGGTATTCTTTGACAAGGCAAGGATCTACTTTCTTGTGTTTTCGATTCAGCGGCCGTTTTTTTTAAATGCCCCTGTTCTTTTTCTAACGCTTGCCAGTGCCAGATTGAGTTTGTGCTCACTCCAAACATCCTTGCAACCTCTCTATACTTTTCCCCTTTGTTGATGTGCTCCATCACCTTCCCTCGGAATTCTGCTTCGTAAGACATCCTCTCTTCTTACCATACCTTGTATCGACTTTCAATGCTTTTTACTATAAAAACGTCAGTTCAAGAGTTCGAGCAGGCGGGCAAGGTGAAGGCAAAGGAGCGTACATACGTACGTGACTGAGCTCGAATCCGCAGCCCAACGAACTCGAAAATTGAACTCACGTTTTTACTTGTAACTTAAAACAATCCCCTCTATTAACCTACTCCAGCCGTCTACGAGGACGAAGAGCATGAGCTTGAAGGGGAGGGAGATAGTCATGGGAGAGACCATCATCATACCCATGGCGAGGAGGATATTAGAGACGATGAGGTCGATTGCGATAAAGGGAAGGTAAATGAGAAACCCGATTTCAAACGCAGAGGTCAGCTCTGAGATCGTAAAAGAGGGAACTAAAACGATCATATCTTTGGGAGTCAGAGCATCCGCGCGTTCCTTAGGCCATAGACGTTTTGCTGTTTTTATGAAAAAAGCACGCTCTTTTTCCTTTGAATGTTTGTACAGAAAGTCTTGGATGGGTTCTTTAATTTTACCCCAAGACTGTGAAATCTGAGTGAGATTGTTGATGGTAATTGGGTTTTCGATGGCAAGGTCAAGGGTTTTCATTCCGACTGGCGCCATGATGTAAATGGTCAAAATTAGGGCGATACCGTTAAGGACTATGTTTGGCGGACTTTGCTGCACACCTAACGCATTGCGAATCAACGACAAAACAATGACTATTTTGACAAAAGAAGAAATCATCATAATAACAAATGGCGCCAAGGAAAGGGCCACCAACAATATGACGATCGTGACGGGGTCAAAGTTAAAGCCTAACATCTTCAAAAAATTGTGTTACACGTACCCCACATTTTTCACCTATTTGCACAAGTTCCCCAGTTCCAATGGGAAGGCTGTTGGCTTTGATGGTAATAGGACTAGATAAGGGAGACTCTAGAGGGAATGTGTATCCGGGTTGGAGGGTTTGCAGATCTGCAAAGGAAAGTTTTTTCTCGCCCACTTCAAAGGAAAGTAAAACTTGCAACGCCTCTAATTTGGGGACAGAAATGGATTGAGGAGCCGTGGTGACGGTAACGGCGTCAACGGTAAATTGTTCAGGTTGGGAACTCATAAGTCTTTGGAGGATAGAGCCGTTTAAACGAGTAGAAAAAGTTAAGTGGTTCGGAATATAGAAACAAAGGAAATCCGACACCAACTCTTCTCCATTATCAAACAAAACAATGTCATGTAAAGACAGATTCTTATAATCTTCTTTCGAAAGAATCGTCTTCCCAATAGAAAGGCAGCAAGTAAATGGGAGTTTGGATAGGTTAAGAGAGGGAGAGACAGGGGTCCGAACGAGGAGAGGCGTAAAAAAAGAAAGTAAATTATCGTTGATAGAGAGAAACCCCACCCATTCGATGGCCGTTTTTTTATTCTGGATCAGGAAGAATAACTTATTATCGGCAACAGAAGGCCGTGAAGCAGTATAAACATCCTCTATCGCAATAGGCATTTTGAAGCTTTTTTCAAAGAGCGCAAGTAATTCAGAAGTCACCGATTCCCAAACAAGGGTGGCAACATCTGACGGTAAATTACTCAAAGTAAAATTCTGATATTTTTGGGAAAAGACATCAAGAGAAGGGATGGGAGGACACAAACTTAACTCAAAAGAATCGGACGGAAGTTTTAATCTAAACGTAATCGCTGGGGAAAAGTCAATCGGGGTCGAAATAAACGAAAATGTAACATTATTTTCACTCAACGGAAATGAAAACAACCTCCTCTGGCCAACAAGACCATTAATCAGTTCAAAGTTTTTGGGGTTTATCTGCGAAATTGCTTTCATGTCATTTTAGAGGGGAAAGAGCCGGTAGAGACACAAGAGCCGAGAACCTTTATTCTCACAGGAAAAGAAAGGTTCTCGGGCTCCCCCAAATAAAAGCGAATGATTTGGAGATAAAAATCTTGCAGATTTTGACAGCCAAATAGTTGAATGCTACACACTCGTAAAAATGAGCCTACAAACAACTGGATTCCCAATAGACCTAAATGCATATGCAGAAAGCTAGTCATTTTCGTCGGTGTATTGAAATACATTTTTCCCGTGTTCTCCTTGTTTGTTTTGACCTTGGTTCTGACCTTGGTTCTGAAACCCTCCCCCTTGTGACATTGTTTCTTGTCCTTTAGAAACTTGTGTAACAGTGACGGTTACATTAGATGAAGGAAGAGATAAATGGTCGGACAGTTGGGCTTTAAGCGCGTCCCTGTTTTCATTTAAGAGACTCGAATAACGAGTATCCGGATTAGAACACACAAACGAGACAGAAAGCGAATCTCCATCTTTTTTTATGGAAACCTCGGTCCCCGGCAGAACAGTACTATTGAGAGAAATTTTGACTTCTTTGGCCGAACCGATCTCCGAAACCTGCAGTTTATTAATGATTTCGCGAGCTAATTCGTGAAGCGTTTGCGAAGGCTGGGTGACTGTCTTCTCAGCAATCGGAGAAGATTGGAAATTATTGAGAATGGATGAACCTAAATTAGATTGCTCAGGAGAAGGTGGTGAAACGGGAGTTTCCTTTACATTTTTGGAAGAGGCGTCTTTTGTTTGTTTTTGAGAAAAAGGAGGAGAAGAAATTTTTTGGGAAAAAGTATTACTTTGAGCTGCATTCGTAGAAGAAACAGAACTCGAGAGTGATGATTGCTTTTCAGATTTGCTGCTAGCCTCTCCAGGAGGAACAACTATCCCATTCGATACGGTATTTTTGGAAAACTGAGAGACCTTTGAGCCAAGGGAGGATTCCGGAAGAGACGAACCAGAGCAAATAGAATTCGGATTCATAAGAGAAGGATAGGTTCCTTTTGAAGCAACTTCAGAAGATCCTCGAGAAACATTGACATCTTCGCTTCCCAAAAGGGATTGAAATTTATCCGAGGATGCCTTTGTTTGAGCATCCACATTTTTTGCTTTTGCATCGATGTCTTTTGCCAAAGGCAAGTTGTCTCCTACGGTTTCATTACCCTGGAATTGTCCTGCATTTACTTGAGAAACATTAAGATCATTGCCGTGTACACCATCACTCATGAGATAAATCCTCCTTTAATTTTACATCTTCAAGCTCCTTATCCTGAGAAAGTTCCAGAATCTTACTATCTTCCTCAATCCAAGTTTGTTTGTGCTCTTCGATTTTTTGCATATTGCGCGTAGCTTGTTGCAAAGCTCCAACCCTATCATCAAGATACTTTTGAGCCTTTTTATGCGCCTCAATTGCATCTTGCAAAGCTGTTTCATATTCTAAGATTTTTTTATCCAAAAAAGCAAGTTCTATTTGGAGGTTCTCAATTCCCTCTTTCGGAACATTTTTCTTCATCACAGCTCCATAAAGACGCTCAACCTCCTTCACCTTAAACAACTTATATTCCGAAAGCCGCCTATTTGCGGCTTCAACAACATCTTCCGCTTTTTTCAATGCCAGCCGCGCTTTTTTTACATTATCCGCCGCCTTGTCCTTACGGATCTTCCTCACCCGCAATAAATCCTCTAACTCGTATTTCATATTCCGACCATAACACATTCCCTCCTAAAACTCAAACACGACTTTGGGGAAACGACATTTAAGCAACAGGAAGGTATAGAACTGAAACAACCTTAATGATGCGATACAGTTAAAGGCATTGAGAATTGAGAAGGAGGGGGATTGGGGGATGCAAAGCGTTCCCCCGACAACAAAAGCTTGCTCTGTTTTAAAAATTGGTCATCATACTTTCCAGGCTTGTATTAACACATTTATAATTATGTTTCCAATTGTAATAGGTATTCTTTGTCTCATAGGTTTTATCCTATTTTGCATTATCTTATCATTTTTCAATGTTTGGTTGAGATCGCTGCTTGCGGCTTGTCCGGTTAGCATGGTCAACCTTCTTGCAATGCGGCTTCGGGGAGTCCCCTATTCCCTGATTGTTGATGTCCGTATTACGGCAGCAAAGGCTGGCATTCCCCTAACCATCGATGAACTCGAAGCACATTACTTGGCTGAAGGTGATTTAGTAAATACGGTTAATGCGCTCATTGCGGCGTCAAAAGCAGGGATTACACTCAATTTTCCTCGAGCATGTGCTATTGACTTAGCAACGAAGGGTTCGGGAAAGACTGTTGTAGAGGCCGTCCGTACATCCGTTAATCCCAAAGTGATCGATTGTCCAAATCCAGCCGGAGGCCGCTCTACAATAGATGGTGTGGCAAAAGATGGGATTCAAGTTAAAGTAAAGGCTCGCGTGACCGTCAGAACCAATCTCGATCGCTTCGTCGGTGGGGCTCAGGAAGAAACCATTATTGCTCGCGTAGGTGAAGGCATTGTAACAACTATCGGTACGGCAGAAAGTTACAAATTTGTCATGGAGAATCCTGATGAAATTTCCAAGGTCGTCCTAAAACGCGGACTTGATATCGGCACGGCCTACGAAATCCTTTCTATTGACATCGCAGATATCGATGTAGGAGAGAACGTTGGAGCCAAACTTCAAGTTTCACAGGCAGAAGCTAACAAAAATATGGCCCAAGCCCAGGCAGAAATTCGCCGAGCAACAGCTGTCGCCCTTGAACAGGAAATGCAGGCAAAAGTTCAAGAAATGAAGGCAAAAGTTGTCGAAGCAGAAGCTCAAATTCCTCTTGCCTTGTCAGAATCTTTGCGTTCTGGGAAAGTCGGTTTCATGGATTATTATCGTCTTCAAAACCTTAAGGCAGATACATCCATGCGCGAATCTATTTCATCTACAGATGAACCTACGAATCCTCTAAACGGATAAATAGGGTATAAGGTTTTTTGGGAAAAACTGCTTTTGGTCACCCAAATGCGTTTTCCCAAAAAATCTTTGCAAAAACAGAACAGATGTTTTCTGAACCTTCCCAAGAAACACTTTTAATAATCGCATGATAAAACTCTTACGGTTTTTATTATGCGATGGATAAGAAGTCGCCCCAAAACAAAAGACTGTATTCATTTCCAATACGTTTTACTATAAAAAGAAGGGTTTTCTAGAACTCTTCTCAACAAAAACCATTTGGCGATCAAAAACTTACTAAGTTTTATCGCCAAATAATCTAACTCATTGTATTTTACAATAAAAACCGCAAAAGTGACTCTAAAAATATGGGAATTGTCTATCATGCGTCTTTACTAGAAATTATCATAGCAATCGCTCTTATCATCTTGGTGAAAAAGCTACCCACTTTTTTAGAATCAAGACAGAAGGGTACGACTCCTCCCTTTGCTGTGCCTCCCCCACCCTCTGCAGAAGAAGAAGCCATTAAAAGAGAAATTGCAGAAAAAATCCGTCAACGTACTCAACCTCAACAACCCACTTACAAAAACATCCGGGAACAAATACCAATAAAAAAAGAAGCTATTGAACAAGAAATAGTTAAAGAACAACTAACCCCTTTCCAAAATGTATCCCTCCAGCCAACGTTATTCATGGAGGAAGAATATGAACAATACCTGCAAGACCTCAAGCGTCAGGAAACAAACACTCAAAACACGCGAAGTGCCATCCACCCGACTTCAGTTTCACAATCTATCCATTCACACAAATTCCTAAAAACACGGAAACAACTCCGCTCAGCTATCCTTTACTCCGAAATTTTAAAAAAACCTCTCTCTATTCGCTAGCTTCTTGAGGGGAACTGCTTTTTGTCTCCAACAGGGATGAACCCAATCCCATCGAGCCGAACAAATTCGAAGATTTTTAAAGGTTTTTCGGCCCGATCATTGGTTTTTCTTGGGAAGGTTGAGGAAAACATGAGTTCAATTTTTTGAGAAGGCGGACAAGGTGAACATGAGGAAGCGTACATACGTACGTGACCGAATGTGAATCCAACGTCCAACACACTCAAAATATTGAACTCATGCTTTCCGACGGAAACCCTTTCTTCTCTTACCTTAAAAAGAAGGGTTTCCACATCTCCATTCTCAATAAATTTAACTATTATTGATTTTGTTCATCGGAAATTTTGTGATCTTTTTTCGTAAAGAATTTTTTGAAAAAAGCGGGAATAAAGGCTAATCCAAGGAGTAGAAATTTCCCAGCTTTTACTAAAAAGACGCCGAGAAGCGCAAGAAAGCCTGCTTTTTTTGCAACAACGCCCGTCATTAAGCCGATAAGGCCGTATTTTGAGATTTTATCCGTAGCGGGTGAAAAAAAATCCTTCTGGCTGTTTTAGTACGCCCTGCTTAAGCAAAGGAATTTCTGCAGGACTGTGAATAGAAGCTTTCTGGAGAGCTTCTATTACTTTCTCTTCTTCATTTACGATAAAAGGCTCGTCTTCATTTACGATAAAAGGCTCGTCTTTAGAAGACTCTTGAGCAAAAGTCAACTGATTGATGAGGAGGCAGATGCAAATCATGCTCCATTTTTTATAGCATGTATTGATTGTATCATAATTTGTAGAGTTTCTTAACATTATTATTAGGGATACAGCAAGCTAGGGATTTGTTTTTTAATTTCCACTCTAAGAGTTTAAAAGAGAAGACCTTTTGGATTTTTGAGATATAAAAACCTTTCTTTCCCAGATTTTCTGCATTTCTTAAATAAACCAAATTATTAGCTTGATTTTGCTGTAATCGATTTTAGGAAGTATACACCTCGTTAATTGGATTATGAAAAAAATAAAAAGCGTATTATTTATATTGAGTTGCTTAATTACAGGAGTTACAAGCTCCTTTGCAGATGGATTGATGCAAGAAAAGGAGATGGGAATTTATATTTCCACTATGAGAAATATTCTAAAAAGCATTAATAAGGATTCATCTGTAACAGTCCAATCTCTGCGACCACTGCGCTACCGTACTCCAAAATATATTTTTATAAGAGTCCATCAATCAAGCGAAGGTATAATCATAGATGAATTTTACACACCATTTGGAAGAGTTATACCTAATGGGAATTTTAAATTAAGTGACTTACCTCAATCAATTTCATATAAATATGTTACAGAACAAACTGATGTATTTGATTGTTATTTACTTTTAGGACGAGGAGACATCTATCGTTTTTCTGAGATTTATAAGAAACCAACTGAACTCGTGGTCATAACACACACTGATAGTACAGATTTTCAAGTTCCCAATGAACGCCTGTTTATATATTCCAGGGTTATTATAGCTCCCAAATTGATTCAATTGGCTCAATCGATTCAATTTTCACACGAGGAAGGCTATTTCCCTGAACCTTCAGATCCCTATTCTCGGTAAATGTCTTAAATTGGGACTTTTGGGGAAAAAGTTATAATATATATAAAAAGACCCTCTCTTTTCGTGGAAAAGAGAGGGTCTTTCTTTTAGAGTAAAATGTATTGAAAATCGAGACACGGAACCCCTTCTTTTTGAGGGAAAAAGAAAGATTTTCGCAACTTGCCTATGCTATACATACACATACGTGAGGAAGTGTTGATCCGCTGCACAACGAACTCGACAGCTTAAACTATAGTGAAATGTATTGACAGCCGAGTCGCTTTTGGGGTTCAGATTGAAATATGCAATGGCTTAAATTTATTTGGCAATCAAAATCTGTAAGATTTTGATTGCCAAATCATTGGTTTTTCTTGGGAAGGGTGCGGAAAACATGAGTTCATTTTTTGAGAAGGCGGACAAGGTGAACATGAGGGAGCGTACATACGTACGTGACCGAATGTGAAT
>MIDO01000018.1:9046-11343 GCA_001831055.1 Verrucomicrobia bacterium GWC2_42_7
AAAACAAGGGTTTCCACATCTCCACTCTCAATGCATTTAACTATAACATCTTTTTAGATGACCAAAAGCAGCCCGCCCCAACTTCCGAGTTGCAATTTAGGGAGAAATAGGTTTTAAATAGATAGAGGGCGTATGATAACAAATGTAGACCATATAGGGATTGCGGTGAGGTCAATTGAAGAGGTTTTGCCGTATTATGAAAAGGCATTGGGTTTGACTTGTGAAAAAATAGAATTCGTTGATTCTCAAAAGGTAAAGACAGCTTTTCTGAAAGTTGGAGATCTTCATTTGGAGTTGTTGGAGGCAACTTCTCCGGAAAGTCCTATAGCAAAATTTATTAAAAAAAACGGAGAAGGCGTGCATCATATTGCCTTTCATGTAGATGATATCCATTCTCAGCTCAAGAAAGCATCGGCAGAAGGGATCAGATTGATCAATGAAGTCCCTTTTGAGGGAGCAAAAGAAAAGCTTGTGGCTTTCTTACATCCAAAGTCGACCCATGGCGTACTGACCGAATTTTGTTCACAAAAGGATTAAGCAATGACCATCGACCCGTTATTATTAAGTGACTTAGAAAAACGCCGGGAAGAGGCTCAATCGGGGGGCGGCAAGGAAAAGATACAAGCACGGCACGAGAATGGATTGTTAACAGCTCAGGAACGCGTTGACTTACTATTTGACAATGGAACCTTTCAAGAGTTTGGAATGCATGCACAGCATGCCTGCCATGACTTTGGGATGGACTTAAAAAGAATGCCTCGTGACGGGGTCATCACGGGTGTCGGTTCTATAGATGGAAGTGCTGTAGCTGTTTATAGTCATGACTTTACCGTAGGCGGTGGGTCATTAGGACGTATCCATGCAAAAAAAGTCTGTGATTTGATGGATTTCGCCGGTCGTATGGGAATCCCTGTTCTCGGCATAAATGACTCCGGTGGTGCACGCATTCAAGAGGGAGTTGATTCGCTGTCGGGATACGGACAAGTTTTTTACAAAAATGTGTTATTATCAGGCGTGGTCCCTCAGATTACTATTATTGCAGGACCTTGTGCGGGGGGCGCTGCTTATTCTCCTGGGTTGACCGATTTCCTTATCATGACAAGGGAAAATGCGCATATGTTCATTTGCGGTCCGGAAGTCATTAAGGCCGCTACCGGCGAAAACGCTTCCCTTGACCAATTTGCAACCGCGGATGCACATGCCTCCATAAGTGGCAATATTCATTTGGTCGCAGAAGATGATCAACATGCCATCGACTTAGCTAAAAAGCTTCTATCTTTTTTACCTCCCAACAACTTACAAAATCCACCTCATTCGCCTTCAGAACAAATCTCTTTGGCCAAAGAAGATCGATTCAATGACATTATTCCAGCCGACTCCAAAGACCCCTTCAATGTGTTGGATGTGATAAGGTTACTTTTAGACAATGGAGATTTTTTTGAAATACAAAAAGATTGGGCAAAGAATATTGTGATTGGTTTTGGTCGAATCGGAGGAATTGTAACGGGGATCGTTGCAAATCAACCGATAGTAAAAGCAGGAACCATCGACATCGATGCAGCAGACAAGGCTGCTCGATTCATCCGCATCTGCAATACTTACAACATCCCACTAGCCACACTTGTGGACGTCCCAGGATTTTTACCAGGACTCCATCAAGAACAAGCAGGCATTATTCGCCATGGGGCAAAAATGTTATTCGCATTCGCATCCGCGACTGTCCCCAAAATCACACTCATCATGCGCAAGGCATATGGGGGGGCTTACTTGGCAATGTGCAGCGCTGATATGGGAGCAGACCTCGTTTTCGCCTGGCCAACTGCTGAAATTGCAGTAATGGGGGCAGATGGCGCTGTCAATGTCTTGTTTAAGAAAGAGATACAGACCTCTTCAGATCCCAAAGCTAAACAAATTGAATTAATTAAAGAATACCACGATAAATTTGCTTCACCTTACCAAGCAGCCGCAAATGGGATGATCACCGACGTTATTGATCCCTCTCAAACCCGCAGCACAATTGCCATCGCCTTGAGAAATACACTCACTAAACGCACTATACGCCTTCCCAAAAAACACGGTAATATCCCTTTATGATGACAATCATTGATGCTATCCACTCAGATAAATTGACCTACCCCGAACTTGCCTTGTATGTAACAGGCTTCGTTTTGAGCCTTTGCATTTTTATAAAAATTATTCAATACCTCACAGACGCCCTCTGGCCAAGCACACAGCGAATCAAATCTGCATCACCTACTCCGACGCAAAACCCGTCTGAAGCCGAAAATCCCCATTTG
>MIDO01000019.1 GCA_001831055.1 Verrucomicrobia bacterium GWC2_42_7
ACACAAGAGGAGGGCAAGTGGCGAAAACTTTTCTTTTCGCGGGAAAAGAAAGGGGAAGACCCCTAAAAACCGCGAGGAAACTGCTTTTATTCGCATAAAAGCATTTCCCCGCACCCCTTCCGAAAAGGAGGCTATCTGCGCTCAATAAGTTCTTTCAGAACTTGTTAAGCGCAGACGTAATTCAATCATAATATATCCTGAATCCATCTTCATTTTTCCGAAAAATAGGGTTTTTAGTGGTGTCTAGGTTTTCGTACTTTCCCAAGAAACACTTTTAATAATCGTATAATAAAAACTAGGGAAACTCGTTTTTGTTGTTTTGAACGCACAAGATGATTTTCAGCAATCTCTAAATAAATAAAAAAGTCTTGACAAGGAGCTATATCTTCACCTCCATGTAAAACTCTATTTTTAAGCTATATAGGGTATCCCTAACCCTAAAAAGCACAAAGTCTATGAAACCAAAAAATACCAAAGAGAATATACCGCAACAGGTTCCTGTCGATTCGCTCACGGAACAGGAGCGCAACGTGATGATGACGTTTATACGAGTATGTGTTCTAGATGAATACGCTCCTGACGACGGCCGCACTGTTAGACAACTCGGTGCAGAGGAATTAAAGATTGATTCTGCTGAATTGGATAAGATTCTTGCCCAGTTGACCGCCAAAGGTTGGCTGAAAGAAGAGTGAGCGATAGCTATATAATTTACTGTGGTAAACTAAATTTCTATTGACGATGCCGGATTTTTGGGAAAAACCAATGATCGGGCAAAAAAATCTTTAAAAATTTTCGAATTTGTTTGGCGCCACAAGATAGGGTTCTTTCCTGCTCTTGAGAACAACCGTCTGTTTGCATCAATAGATTTTTAGCTCAGCATATAACTTCGCCAGCGACTGCACTTAACGCCATTGGACGACCTTTTTCTCCCTTCTGCTTATCCTGCCTATGTTACATATGTGATTTTTCAGTTGAATAAACGCAATAATGTATTAATAAGTATTACTTTTTATAGTTAAATCTATTGAGAATCGGGGTATGTCGCTGTTCACTTTTAAGAGTGTGATGCGGTATCTATTTTGCGATCAAGGTCTATAAGATTTTGATCGCAAAATACTTCACTTTCCCTGGCAAAAAAGGTCCTTGGGCCTCGACTCTCAACTCGATTAATTATAAAATTTAACACAATGCATTTTTATTAAAAGGGTTCCTCTACATCATGGATTTAAACGACAGAATTGTAATTACGGGAATTGGTTTAACCGCGCCAAACGGAAATAACCTTAGCGAATACCGAAAAAATCTCCTTGATGGAAAAGCTAACATACAACGCATCGAGACGCGTTACATGGGACCTGTTTTGGCCGGCGTTTGCAATTTCGACCCGCTTCGATATCAGACAAAAAAAGAAATCCGCAATGGAACACGAGCGGGTAGCATAGGCATTTATTGCGCACATGAGGCCATCCGCGATTCTGGTGTTGACTGGCAAGGAATTGATAGATCTAGGGTTGGTATTTACGAGGGAATAACCGAACATGGCAACGTGGAAACGGAAAATGAGATCTATAATATTTCTCAGTTCAACTACGATACCAAGTATTGGAGTCACCACCACAATCCACGGACAGTCGCAAACAATCCAGCTGGAGAAGTCTCTATTAACCTAAAAATCACAGGACCGCATTACACCATAGGCGCTGCCTGCGCTGCAGGAAATGCTGGATTGATTCACGGGGTTCAAATGCTACGACTAAAGGAAATCGATTTTGCGCTTGCAGGCGGAGTCAGTGAAAGTATCCACACCTTTGGAATCTTTGCCGCATTTAGGAGCCAGGGAGCACTTGGGGAACACAACGAACCTAATAAAGCAAGTCGGCCATTTGATACCGCTCGAAATGGTATAGTTGTGAGCGAAGGGGGATGCATCTATACACTTGAACGTCTGGAAGATGCCTTAAAACGCAAAGCAAAGATTTATGGGGAAATTGTAGGCTACGGATTGAATTCAGATGCCACGGATACCGTACTTCCAAACCCCGAAAGACAAGCAGAGTGTATACAACTTGCCCTAAAGAAAGCAGGGCTCCATCCAAAGGATATCCATTTAGTCAATACTCACGCAACTTCAACTAACCAAGGGGACATACAGGAATGCGAAGCCTTACGTCAAATTTTTAAGGACTGTCCTCATACGTATTTTAATAATACGAAAAGTTTTATTGGACATGCAATGGGGGCAGCAGGCGCACTCGAACTTGCAGGGAACCTCCCTTCTTTCGAAGATGCAACAATTCATGCAACAATTAATGTAGATAATCTTGACCCAGCGTGCGAATTAAACAATTTGGTTATAAATAAACCTTTAAAAGTTAACAACGTGGATACGATCCTTAATAACTCTTTTGGGATGTTAGGGATTAATTCTGTCGTCATAATAAAGAAATACATTTATTAATCTCACAACTATTCAATGAAAGCAGAAGATATCAAAAAGATCATATTGAATATAATTTCAGAGATTGCTCCCGATGAAGACTTGAGCAATATCAAAGAAGAAGTGCGCCTACGAGACCAACTCGCCCTGGACTCCATGGACTTTCTCGACATCGTTATGGAATTACGAAAGAAATATGGCATCGAAGTCCCAGAAGGGGATTACATCCACCTTGCATCGCTAGAGAGTTGCATAAAATACCTTCTTCCAAAATTCAATAGGACTTAAGCGTTTTTTGCATCCCAAGAGAGGGTCCTCCAAGCGTGGTAACGAGAAGTAAAGGTGCGAAAACCTTTCTTTTGCGAGAAAAGGAGTCTAAAAAATTTTGGAAAACCCAGTCCCAAAAGGAGCCTTGACCCTATCTGGAGCAGGAACAAATTGATACAATCATCCTATCGCCTAACTAAAATCGCAAGATTTTGATTAGGCGATCATTAGTTTTTCTTGGGAAGGCTCCGGAAACCTTTCTTTTCCCTCAAAAAGAAAGGTTTCCGGATTACTTTAACTTGAGATAATTTTGAAATTACAAGTGATTGCTTCTTCTCATTATGATACGATTGTGATAGGTGCAGGGATGTCTGGGCTAGCGGCCGGGATCCGGTTGGCGATGTTTGACAAGAAGGTTCTTATTGTTGAAAAGCACCACACCTCTGGGGGGTTAAATAGTTTTTATACGCGTAATCTTCGAAAATACGATGTGGGTTTGCATGCGCTTACAAACTATGTTCCGTCGCATATAAAAGGGTCTCCTTTGGCCAAACTACTCAGGCAATTGCGCATTTCTCGGGAAGAATTGGGTCTTTGCGAGCAAATGGGATCGTCTATAAAGTCCAATGGTCGCTGCCTTCGTTTTAACAACCATTTTGAGCTATTAGAATCAGAAGTTGCTCGCGAATTTCCACACGAAGTCGATGGTTTTCAAAAACTTTTATCGTTTATTAAAAATTTTAATGAACTTTCATTGGATAACCTAGAAGCATCCACCGTCGCTACCATTAAACTTTTCATAAAAGACCCAGAGCTGATCAACATGATCCTCTTACCCCTCTTTTACTACGGAAGTTCTCAGGAAAACGATATGGATTTGAACCAGTTCGTTATCATGTTCAAATCTATTTTCTTGGAAGGCTTTTGTAAACCCCAAGAGGGCGTACGTCGCATTATTAGACTTTTAACTCATAAATATCGAATGCTTGGTGGGGGCAAGCTCATGAATTGCGCAGTCAAACGCATTATCATTGACAAGAACAAAGCCATTGCAATAGAACTTGCTGATGGACAACAAGTTACAGCAAACACAATTCTTTCTTCTGCAGGTGCCATCGAAACACAACAACTATGCCATCCGACACCCCCTATCGATCCCACCAATATCGGTCAACTTTCGTTCGTAGAAGCCATCTTATCCATCAAAACACTGCCGCGGAATTGGGGATTCAAAGATACCATTATTTTCTTTAATAACAACAAAGAGCTTTCCTACAGGAAGCCACAAACAATGGTGGACGAAGGCAGTGGCGTCATTTGCTTCCCTGAAAATTACCAATTCCTTGAAGAAAGGTTGCCACAGGAAGGCTCGATCCGAATGACATTACTTGCCAATTATGATCTGTGGAATAATCTCACCCCAGCGCTCTACAGAGAGACAAAAGAAAAAGTCTTAAAAAGCCTCGTAAATGTTCTAAAAGAAATATTACCAGGAAGTAACCAACTGCTAGAAGGTCAACTTATTGACACAGACTTGTTCACTCCGCTTACAATCAAACGATTTACGGGACACATGAATGGCGCCGTCTATGGCTGCCCACACAAATTCCGTCACGGCCAGACACCCTACGAGAACCTCTTCCTTTGCGGAACAGACCAAGGTTTTTTAGGAATTGTAGGTTCAATCCTCAGCGGTATTTCCATGGCAAACCTCCATATCCTTAAAGAAAAATAAAAAGCACGTGGAGAGGGATAAGGTGAGGAAACCCTTCTTTCTGAGGAAAAGAAAAAAAACGTATAAAATGTATAAAAATTCGCGCTTTCCAAAGAAAAACGATATTACTTAGCGATCAAAATCTTACAGATCTTGATCGCTAAGTAGTTTCTAATCAAAAGGTTCCATAGTTAAATTTATTAAGAATGGAGGGAAGGAAAAGGTTTTCGCAACTTCTTACGACTTAACTTGCCTTTGCTATGTATACTTTACCGTAATGAGGGTACAGTCATCAGCAAGAGGCTTATTGGCAGTGAAGTTGCCAACGTTCTTTATGATAGTATCATTGAGTGCCTTGGCGGAAAGGAAGTGGTTCTCCTGCAGAAGTAAGGAGAGTCGATTTACCGAAAATTCTTCGTGATTTTGGTTTGTTGCTTCTGTGATTCCGTCTGTATAAAGGATAAAAACGTCTCCTTCCTCAAATGAAAATGTTTTATCTTCTACTAAACCTTCAAAGAAAGGCATATTCAACGCATTCATCACAATTCCTTCGGAAACCACCTTTGTTACACCCAATTGGTTGAACAACAAAGGGTATTCATGGCCGCCACGGGCTACTGTTATTAGCTTTTTCTTTGTGTCTATTACTGCATAAATAATAGTAATGAACATATCTTGAGGTAGGTGATTGTTCATTTCTTCCGCTAACAGTGTCAGTACTTTTTGTGGGCTTTCATGTTGATAAGCAAAGTGCTTCATGTGAGCATAGCAAATAGTCATCAGTAGAGAAGCAGGAACTCCCTTTCCGGATACATCCGCAACAACCAGACCAAGGCGGTGATCGGATAACCTAAAGAGCTCGTATAAGTCTCCTCCAACCTGTTTTGCTGCCTGAAAATAAATGCCGATTTCCAAGTTCTTGATATCTGGCGCATCCCTTGATAGTAACAAGTGCTGGATGTTCTTTGCCAAACTCAAATCAAAGTCCAGCTTCGATTTTTCTGCCTGGAGATTAATAAGTCCTTTGCTATATAAGGCAAGTGCAGCTTGTTCTGAGAGGGATTTTATGAGAGATAAATCCATTTCATCAAAACCCTCGGCATCAGTGGGATTTACCACAGCCAGCACCCCTAATAAAGTTTTTCCAAAACAAATCGGGCTCACGATCAAAGATTTTATCAACAAAGCGCTATCTTGGTGTTTTATTATCCGAGGATCATCCAATGCATTTTTGATAACCAAAGACTTTTGAGAGGTAGCCACGCTCCCAATAATATTTTCATCCAACTTAAAAACTTCCCCTTTTAGGACTTCCGACAACCACTGAACTCTTGAACCATTAGAAGGTACTGCATCCAGTGGAGTTTTCAGTGGAGGAAATAAGCCCTCAACAGCTGCACTTTTTAAACAATCTGCTGTTGGATCAAATTCATAAATACACGCACTCATTGCACTGGTTCCAAGCACAGCCCCGTGTACGATACGCCTGAATAATTCACCTTGCGGGACTCCTTGAGCAATCCCTTCATGCAAATGATGCATGAAGTCTAAAACAATACACTGCTCTTGTTCTAGAAGTTGCCGTTCTTCCTCAAATTTGACCACTAACCGACGTACGGACAAGTATAAAACTAGCATTACAGCCGTTCCTAAAAATAATCCTCCCAGGAATAGAATCATCGTATTTTATTTAAGGACCCGTTTTGCCTTTGCAAAAACGTAATCACGTCTTCAAACTTATTTTTATTGCTACCATTTATCGCAAGCAAATTTTCGTGAGCCTTTAGGATCATTTCCTTTGTCGGACGCTGATTTTCCAGACCAGACACATGAACCCAATCAGAATCATTGCCTTTTATTAGAGTCTCCCTACTCACCTTAAAGATACGGTCTAAACCCATGTTTTGGATTAACTCATAGTTCCGTTCATTCAAGTTGCATAATTGACAATCTGATAACCTATTCTGTCGCCTAAGCTCAAGAGCTAATCCCGCTAAGATTCCTAAAAAGGTGCTGTCTATCCCTGTGCACACCTCGAAATCTATAATACAACGGCTACTTCCGCTAGAAAACATCCATTTAAACAGGTCCCCTAAGGGCATCGAATTCAAATAGCTAGCCCTCCCACAGACCCTTATGATCATAGGTTCTACATGTGTATTTATTTGGAATATCGGGGGAACTCCCATTTAATTTAGCAGTTAAATAACGAAATCAAGCACATACTAGTATATTTCCCCTCTCTGTCCAGGAAAAAATAGAATCCAAAAAAACCTTTTTTAGAATATATAGTGAAATGTATTGACAGTTGAGTCGCTTTTGGGGTTCAGATTGAAATATGCAATGGCCTAAATTTATTTGGCAATCAAAATACGTAAGATTTTGATTGCCAAATCATTGATTTTCTTAGGAAGGTTGCGGAAGGCATCAGTTCTATTTTTGAGAAGGCGGACAAGGCGAACACGACCGAGCGTACACACGTACGTGAGGAAGGGTGAATCCGCCGTCCAACACACTCAAAAATTTGAACTCATGCCTTCTGCCGGAAACCCTTTCTTTTTTACCTCAGAAAGAAGGGCTTCCGCATCTCCATTCTCAATGCATGTAACTGCAGTAGAGACTAGACACGCATACCGAAGGGAATGTCGTTTATGGACTCTGCCCTGGATGGCTCCTTATTTTTATCGGATTGACTTTGGACAGAGAGTAACCCTTGAGAAAATTCTGTTATTTTCTTCAAACAGGTTTCGCATGTTTCAAGGAACACTTTCATAATCGCTTCGAAGCGTTGCTGTTCTATATTTTCAAACGGCTCTTTATAACAAAGGGCAATAATGGTTTCGTCTTGCAACTTTGCTAAGGTGCAGCCCTGTGCTTCTTCTATAGAACTATTGAGTTCAAGCAACAGTCGATATAAACCCGCCTTTTTTTCCTCATCTACATGTCCCAATTCGGCAAATAAGACTATATCATTATTTCTAGGATCGTATTTGAGATGCAATATGAGATGATCATCGATAGATAGGCAGCAATAGTCATCGTCATCTGCGGAAAGTTCTGTTAAGCCTATGGTTTTCCCAAAATTTCTAAGGATTGTTCTGAATGCTTCTGATGGCATATATTTACTGTATCTCTCCATCTTACAGTACAGCAGATAAGCACGTCAATAGAATTTAAATTTACTCTACACTCTTAGCTGAATAAAATGGTTACCTTCTGAGATAATTTTTAGGGTGAGGTGCAAAGCTTGAGGGGATTGAAATAGGGCGAAGTTTTTTGGCCATTCAACCGCAAGGATGCAGGGAGGGATCATAAAGTCTTCCAATAGAAGGTCA
>MIDO01000020.1 GCA_001831055.1 Verrucomicrobia bacterium GWC2_42_7
TATAATGAAAAAAGAAGAAAAAAAGGCCCTTGCTTTCCTTGATTCAAAAAAATCCATCCCTTCTTTTTTATTAGAATAACCTCTTTCAATCGGCTATGTGTATAGCAAAGGAGTGTGTTCTCTTGCTGGCCTGCTCAAATCCCTGACCTATCGTTTTAAACAGGTTGAGAACAGAGGCGCGAAAAACCTTCTTTTTGAGGAGAAAAAGAAGAGACCCCTGCACAACCTATCGATGACATAAACGGATCAAAATAATCAACAATTGTGAATGGATTTCCTAAATTTATTTTAAAAGAAAAAACGCGGATAACTTGCTTTTGCAAAAGCAAGTTATCGGCGATATCGCTTTTTTAGGAAAGGTTCGTAAAACTGTTTTTTCTCGCGAAAAAACGGTTTTCCGAAAAAATCTGCGTAAAAGACAGTTGTGTAGCGGTCTCAAATTGTTGCCCAACGATGTTGGCTGAGGTCGCTCACGGGGTTCAACGTATCTTAATACGCCCCGCTGAAGTTTCCTTCCTTACCTCGTTGGGCTTGTTTTTGCCACTTTTTCTAGGGAAATATAAATATGGCTAAATATCTTTTTGTTTACAAAAAAGTTATGTAGTTTTTAACCATTCTTTATCTCGAGTTCGCATGGATCAAGGTCGTACAGCGATCTTACTTTGGGATAATAGAGACCTCTTTATGTTTAAAGTAGGACCCTGGTTTTAACTCTTCATATAAGCTGCGAGAGCCCAACAATAGATAATCCTGAAAAAAGAGTGTTTCTGTGTATTCGAAATTTGGCATGCTTCCTTGGAAGACAGAAATTCCGGTAGTCCTACGTTGAAATAGGTTGGGGTTAGGCAAGTGTCTAATTGTTGAGTAGCTAAGTGGAATTTGGCATTTTTTTTCATTAGTACGAGCAATGGCGTAGGAAGGGTTCTTGCAGTTGGTCATCGGATTAAAAAGAAACTTTACGTTCAGATCGATTACAAGATAAGGCATTATGCTCAAAGGACCTGAATTTGGAATTTCCCCTACAGGGAAAGCGTTCTGGTCAAACCAAAATTCATCGATAAACATGACTCCTGAGCTGGGACGTAAGAGATTATAAAGTTGGGCAAATGAGCCTAGGGGGTCTATAAGATGCCTAAGGGTCCAAGCGGATATGATAAGGTCTAATTGACCTGTCAAATCCCCAAATTGAGGAGGCATCCTTTCCTTTAGAATATCTTCAATTTCTTCTAATTTAAAGCGACCTAGGTTGTAAAGAGTGCAATTCCCATCTTGTACGATTTCTGGGTCTCTGCTATGTTCTCCGATTAGAGATATAACATGAATACGAATGTCCTTAGGTAAATCAGATTGTTTTTTAAAAAAATTAGCAACTCCATAACCCCATGAGAAATTTCCAGCGCCATAATCCATTACGTAAAAATCTTTTCTTTCAGGGTGAGCGAGGATTGTTTTTTTAATGAAGCTGAATTCATCAATTCCCATAGTGGAGTAGTAGGAGCTCCCATTATACAGCCATTCGTGGCTATAGCCTGATAATGAATCAAATGCTTCATTTATACATTTGCGTATGGCTTCTGGACGCTCATGGAAGTCGACAATGCCAAATGCTGTCATGCCTAGCGATGTTATTACTAGAGGTAAAAAAAAACTGATTTTTAATTGCTTTTTCATAATTAAAGAATGAGAAGTGATGATTGTAAGTAACGTACTTGTGTATAATAAAACAAATTTGTCAATTAAAAAATATATTTGAGAATTCAAGACTGGAGACACTATCGAATTGGACCGCGTGGTGGTGCCCACTTTGGGGCACTCTTGTCGAACGCAAAACCCGCCTTTTATTGACTGCCGTGGTTCCCCAATAAACGATCAGAAATTGTACGACAGGCTATGGAAGAACAAATTTTAAAGCTCACAAAGGCTGTCCGCAGTCTAACTGAGTTCTCTAAATATCCTGAAATGGCTGCAAACCTGTCTGCAGATATCTATTTTACTCATCCGCATAACCATTGGAAACGCAGTACCAACGAAAATACCAATGGTCTATTGCGTCAGTACTTCCCTAAAAATTAAGTGTTTGCATCCGTAGATCCCTCTTTCCTCGCTACTTGCCGTCAAACCTTCAACACTCGTCCTTGAAAATCTTTAGGCTTCCTCTCTCCGCCCCATCCCTTTATGCGGCGATTCCATTCATATCTTGAATCCACCAAAAACTAAATTTTTAGTTGGACGATGAGGCTTTTTTGTTGTAAAAGGAGATGTATATTATGAGAACAGATAGTTGTGAATGCACGAACGAAAAAGAAAAACACGCTGGGCATAGGGATGTCATACAGAGGAAGTTTTTAGAGGATAGACGTATATTTCTTTGGGGTGAAGTGAATGATGAAAGTGCGCAAGACATTACAGAGAAATTGCTATACTTGGAGTTAATAGATCCAGGGAAGGAAATAAAATTTTTCATTAATACGCCTGGAGGTTCGATTACTGCGGGAATGGCGATCTATGACACAATGAAGCTCATAACTTCGCCAATTACCGTGATAGTGACAGGCCTCGCGGCAAGCATGGGATCGATTTTGCTTTGCGGTACAGGTAAGGGAAAACGCTTGCTCTATCCAAATGCTCGAGTTTTAATTCATCAACCCTTAATAGCTGGACGCATTGTAGCGCCTGCAGTCGATATCAATATTCAGGCTCAAGAAATGGAGAAGACTCGAGACGAGTTGAATCGAATCCTTGCAGCGTCATCAGGGCAACCCATAGAAAAAATCACAAAAGACACCGATCGTGATTTTTACATGAACGCTCAAGAAGCTATCCAATACGGACTCGCAGACGCCGTTGTCACAAAGGTTTAAGGCGGGATAGAAGGGGATGCGAAAACCTTTTTTTTCTTGGAAAAGAAAAAATATAAAAATTCGCGCTTCCCAAAGGGAAACGATCGTCGCGCAAATAAAATCTATCGATTTTACTTGCGCGAAAAGGATAGGGGTCATTAGTTATTCCGTTTGGAATCAACAAGTTTTCATATTCCCCAAACAAGAAAAGCTTGCCCAGAGGTAAATTTGGGTCCCTTCAGAAAACGGATTATAAAGTACGCTAAGGATTTTAATAGAGAAATAATCAGGGAATAGAAGAAGCAGGAATCCATCGATATAGATTTGGGATAAGAAACAGACAAATTTCTGGCAACATCTTTAGGCGGAATATCATTGCCCTCTTTTGAGAGATGTCGATCTAACTAATTGCCAACAGCTAACGGAATTAGATTGTTCCGATTGTCCCCAGCTAGAAAAGTTGGAATTAGATGCTGACTTGCAAGTAGAAAAATTTAGTTACAACAATTGTCCAAACCTGATTCCTTTAGATCCAGAATAACAGCGGTAATTGAATACATATGGTAGTGTTGAAAAGATTAGTTGTTGAATAAAGAAGGGTATGCCTCGCCGAAAGATAAAAACACCCGGCCAACAACGCTCTCTTTTTATGTCATCCCCGCGTAGGCGGGTATGACATAATAGTATAGGAATAACAAATGAGTGACGCTGAAATGATACTTTTGGTCAATATACCTAAACAATATTTTCCTTTTGTCGTTCAAAGCGTTTTCTATCATTTGGGTCAAGCATTCTTTTTCTAAGCCTGATCGTTTTTGGTGTGACTTCGACTAATTCATCATCTTCGATGTAAGATATCGCTCTTTCTAAGGAAAGGACTTTTGGCGGGGTGAGTTTTAGAGATTCATCTTTGCCTGATGCTCTCATGTTTGTTAATTGCTTACCCTTAACAGGATTAACCTCTAAGTCGTTATTTCTTGAGTGCTCTCCGATAACCATGCCTCTATAGACAGGGGCTCCAGGAGTGACAAACATTATCCCTCTATCTTCCAAATTCCAGAGCGCATATGCAACGACCGTACCATCACTATTTGATATAAGAACACCGTTTCTTCTTCCATCCACAGGGCCTTTATAAAAATCATAATTATGAAACAAGCGACTCATAACCCCTGTTCCTCTGGTATCAGTCAAAAATTCGCCTTGATAACCAATCAAACCTCTAGATGGCACATAAAATACAAGCCTTGTCTTATTTGAGCCTGAATGCTTCATTTCAACCAATTCGCCTTTCCTCGAGCCAAGCTTTTCCATGACAACGCCTGTATAGTCGTCATCAACGTCAATTACAACCTCTTCAATTGGCTCCATGGTTTTACCAGTTTTCTCCTCTGTTTTAAAAAGCACGCGTGGTCTTGATATTGAAAGCTCAAATCCTTCACGGCGCATGGTTTCTATGAGAACACCCAATTGGAGTTCGCCTCTGCCTGCTACTTCATAAGAATCTTTATCGCTTGATTCTGTTATTCTGAATGCAACGTTTCCTTCTGATTCCCTTTTTAACCTATCACCAATCATTCGTGAGGTTAGCTTTGTTCCTTCTTTTCCGGCCAAAGGGGAATTATTTACAGAAAATGTCATGGCAAGGGTAGGGGGATCAATTGGTTGAGCCTCAATTGCTTCCATAACCTCTGTCTCACAAAGAGTGTCTGCAACAGTTGCCTTTGTAAATCCAGCAACGGCAATGATATCGCCTGCTTCTGCAGTTTCAACTGGAACTCGCTCAAGCCCTCTATATGCAAAAAGCTTTGACAGCCTTGCATTTTCAAGAATCTTGCCATCTCTACTTAAAGCTTTGGCAGCCATATTTACTTTTGCAATTCCGCTAAAAATTCTGCCAGTTAAAATACGACCTAAATAAGGATCATAGTTTAGCGTTGTTGAAAGCATTTTAAATGGACCAGCTTTATCCCCCTTTGCAGTTGGAACTTCTTTTAAAATTAATTCAAACATAGGGGTTAAGTCTTTTTGCTCATCATGCAATGAATTAACTGCCCAGCCATTCCTTCCTGATGCAAAAACGTATTTAAAATCAAGCTGTTCTTCTGTTGCACCAAGTAAGTGAAAAAGATCAAAAACTTCATTCAAGACTTCTTGGGGCCTTGCATCTGATCTATCGATTTTATTAATAACAACAATCGGCTTAAGGCCAAGCTTTAGCGCCTTAGATGTCACAAACTTTGTTTGAGGAAGAGGGCCTTCTGCTGCGTCAACAAGCACCAACACGCCATCAACCATAGACAAAATGCGCTCTACCTCGCCCCCAAAATCGGCGTGACCTGGAGTGTCTACGATATTTAATCTCACGTTTTTCCACATTAGCGACGTACACTTAGCAAGAATGGTTATTCCACGCTCTTTTTCGAGATCGTTGGAATCCATAGCACGCTCTTCAACTTGCTGGTTTTCCCTAAACGTACCACTTTGTTTTAACAAAGCATCAACAAGCGTTGTTTTACCATGATCAACGTGCGCAATAATTGCTAAATTATGAATTTCAGTCATGAATAATCCTTTAAAAACAAAATATATTAATGACCGAATATTATATATCAATAAACAATTCAGAGGAGAGGCGATATTCTTTGCCATTTCTTGTTTTCAATCTTTCTTCCTTCCCGCAGCACACCACTAAATCGCACGAATCCTTTTACTGGGCCAAATTTGAAAAAGTTCAGAGCAGTCCTTCAATCATCCATCGCCCAAGAAAAATCGCTAGATTTTTCTTGGGCGATAATCGCTTTTCTTTGGAAATCGCGAATTTTTATACGTTTATACGTTTTTTCTTTTCTTGCGAAAAGAAAGGTTTTCGCTTCTTGTCTCTTCTTTAATATCTTATGCTATACCCCTTCAATAGCTACTTAATTTAAATTACTCAAACCACGAAGCCTATGCCCATTTATATCTTTTCAACATGACCGTTTCTAATTAGCCTTATTAGATCTATTAAAAACGGTAGGATGGAATTTTGTTCCACTTTTTTTCACAGTTTCACTTTTAATGTTGTGAAGGGGAGAATTATTAAAATGGCCTCTATATACAGGATGACTGATCGGTGGGCCTTTATATTTAAAGGAAATTGGCGAAATGTCTAACGAATTATATAGTAGTTTATTATTTTCTAATTTCATACGTTCTTTCCTTGCAATTCCATTATTGATAAGTCTGTCCAATTTTACTTACTACATTCTTTAATTATTCATAAGCCGGAGAGGCTTAAGTTCCTCTGATTTAGCAAAAGTTACAGTGATCAACCTATTTTCAAAAAAACCACTCATTTTATCAGGAGAGGCAAAATTTGGTAATTCAAAAGAGCGCTCAAAATGACAGTTAGGCTCAATAATATCATCCCCTTGTTTATCTTTTCTTTTTAAGCGAGCTTTTTAAAAAACCGAATGGAGAACTTTATCCAATTTACTGATTAAATTTTCAGGCTTTTATGCTATTCATGTTCCATATCTTCTCTTTCTTACTGATTAGACAGTATTTTTACCTTAAAAGGTTCAACTTTTTTTATTTTTTTTAATGATAATTTTCTTGGATTTTTGTTGGGAATTGAGCATTTAAAATTTACCTCTGAGCAACGATCTCCTTTTCGGAAAGGGGATTGGGAAAAACGCTTTTGGGGGACCAAAAGCGTTTCCCCAAGTTTCCCTTTTCCCCCAAGTTTCACAAAAAAATTGTCTTGCCTTAAGGGTGGGATTGAAATACACGTTCTTGTCAGACTATCGATGGAATAGGCGTTTTTGCTAACAAGTAGTACGGAATAATAATTGTTTTTATACGTAATCTTAAAAAACTATGATTTCACCATTAAGATATCCGACTAAGTTAGTTTTTATTGATGACGACGAGTTTTTTTTGGATTCGCTTGCGTCAATCATGAATTTCTCAACGCACCCAACGTCACAAGAATACTATACAAATCCGAAGGAAGCATTGGATGTTATTAATAGAAATGCGAGTCCTTCTGCGGTAAGTAGGTGTTTGGAGTATCATACTCCTGACCACATAATGTCAGAAAAACTGGAAGTCAGCCTCTCTCATTTGATCGAGGAAGCTTATAATCCAGATCGATTTGGCAACATATCTGTTGTTTTTGCGGATTATGATATGGACCTTATGCATGGATTGGATCTATTAGGGGCCATTAACGATAGTAATATCATAAAAGTCCTCATTTCTGGACGATTGACGAATGAGGATGCGGTAAATGCTTTTAACAAGGGGCAAATTAACGGCTTTTTTGAAAAAACGCCTGCCTTATTTAATCAACTAGAGAAATTTGTTTATTCCAGCATTAATAACTATTTTCTGCGCCTGACAGATAAATTGCGCTTTTTCCTTAAAAATTCTTCGGCTCCGTTGACTACTTTGGAGGACTCTCAATTCGAAGTCTTTTTCGAACAATTGTTAGCTAGAGAAGGGATTGTAGAATATTATGCAATTGAAAACCCAGGCAGCTTTTTACTTATCAACAAAGATAGGCAAATCAAGATGCTCTGGACACGATCTCAATCGCAACAAGATGCACTCGCTTTCCTGGCGCAACAAAGAGGCCTAGACAAGGGAACCGTCAAATCCATAGAACGGGGTGAATTGATCGTTTGTCGTCCATATGATTTCGATCTTTCTTCACGCAATGAAAAAGATTTTATGGAATGCCTAAAACCCGCTACACCCTTAAAAGGATCAGAAATCTATTATGTTGCCGAGGATGAAGACCTTTCATCCCTCTCGATCAAT
>MIDO01000021.1:0-1506 GCA_001831055.1 Verrucomicrobia bacterium GWC2_42_7
ATCATCACCTACAAAAACGCTGAAATTACCCGACAAGCGGCCATTGAACAAGGTTTGGAACGTCTTATTTTAGAAACAGACGCCCCTTTCCTTTCTCCGGTTCCCCTACGCGGCAAGCCTAATCAACCCGCCCATCTGTCTCATACCGCCAGCTTTTGCTCCAATCTCTTCCAGTCCTCCCTCGACCAAATCACCTCCATCACCACCCAAAACGCCATTTGCTGCTTTAAGTTGCCTTTGTGATTGGGGAAGAAAAACGTTACTTCAGTTTTTGAGTGCGTTGGGCGGCGGATTCACACTTCCTCACGTACGTTAGTACGCTCGGTCGTGCTCACCTTGCCCGCCTGCTCAAAATCCTGAATTAAAGTTTTTCTGCGGGTCTATGAAAAGGATCATAAGAGATCTCGCCTTTGCCCCCTACTCAAAAACAAAACAGACACTTGCTACCGAGAAGTCGCTTTTTCTGCCTTTGAGCAGCCCGACGAGGCGGATACAAACTTGTGCTCCTACCCATAGTCCGCTGAAAGAAGTTAGTTTAAGTTTTCCAGCAGACGGACAAGCTGAGGGCGAAGGAGCGTACATCCGTACGTGACTGAGCACGAATGCGCTGTCCAACACACTCGAAACTTAAAATAACATCTTTCAACTTTTACTTGAAAACAAAGGAAAGAGCGAATAGGGTGGAGACATGGGTGTTCTGGAGGATGGGTATAGGGCAGGGGATCTAGTTGGGTGTTCCCATTTGGGATTTGGGGCAGGGGCGGCGCCGTATTTGAGGGGGCCTTATGCGACAATGTATGTGACGCAGCCGTGGACGATTCGTCAGTATGCCGGTTTTTCGACTGCGGAGGAATCGAATGCGTTTTATCTAAAAAATTTGGCTGCGGGCCAGATGGGGTTATCGGTGGCATTTGATTTGGCGACACATCGCGGTTATGATAGTGATCATCAGCGTGTTATTAGTGATGTAGGTAAGGCGGGGGTTGCCATATCGTCCATATTGGACATGAATCTCTTATTTAAAGATATTCCCTTAAATCGTGTCTCTGTTTCCATGACAATGAACGGTGCCGTGATCCCCATATTGGCCTTTTACATTGTTTCTGCGCTGGAACAAGGGGCGACACTCGAGCAACTGTCGGGAACCATCCAGAATGATATATTGAAGGAGTTCATGGTGAGAAATACCTATATCTATCCCCCAAAACCATCGATGCGGATTGTTGCGGATGTGTTTAAATTTACGTCCCAATACATGCCTAAGTTTAATAGTATCAGCATTTCTGGTTATCATATGCAGGAGGCGGGGGCAACAGCAGACCTGGAAATGGCTTACACTTTAGCGGATGGATTAGAATATTTGCGAAAAGGGATTGAAGTTGGATTGAACATAGATGATTTCGCGCCACGCTTGTCATTTTTTTGGGGAATAGGGAAAGATTATTTTGTGGAAATTGCAAAGATGCGAGCGGCTAGGGTGTTATGGGCAAAGATAGTAAAGCAATT
>MIDO01000021.1:1518-9070 GCA_001831055.1 Verrucomicrobia bacterium GWC2_42_7
TCAGACGTCGGGATGGAGTCTGACGGCACAGGATCCCTATAACAATGTCACGCGGACTTGCATTGAAGCATTCGCCGCCGCAGCGGGTCATACGCAGTCGCTACACACAAATGCCCTTGATGAAGCCATTGCGCTACCCACTGATTTTTCGGCAAAAATTGCCCGAGACACCCAACTTTATTTGCAGCGCGAAACAGATATCTGCAAGGTCGTTGACCCATGGGGAGGGTCTTATTATGTGGAACACTTAACGGACCTTCTCATAAAAAAATCGTGGAAGCACTTTCAGGAAATCGAAGCATTAGGTGGCATGACGAAAGCCATCGAAAAGGGCGTTCCTCAATCGCGCATAGAGGAGGCCTCTGCTGTCCGGCAAGCCCGCATCGATAGCGAGCAGGAAGTTATCGTAGGATTAAATAAATATTGTCCCGAACAGGAAACTCCACTTGAAATCCTGACTATAGACAATTCTCTAGTCCGTGAGGCGCAAATCCAACGACTCCAAAAATTGCGTGAAAATCGAAATGAGCACAAGTGTCAAGATGCTTTAAACGCGATTACAAACGCTTGCGCAAATAATGACGGCAATTTATTAGAACTGGCTGTGGAAGCGGCAAAAGCTCGTGCAAGTCTAGGTGAAATTTCCTATGCAATGGAAAAAGTTTTCGGCCGGTACAAGTCACAAAGCAAGTTGATTTCAGGAACCTATCGCTCTGCTTATAAAAATCCGCATCTCATGGAAAAAATACTAAAAATTGTTAAAAATTTTGAAGCGAAAGAAGGTCGTCGGCCCCGTATCCTAATTGCTAAAATGGGACAAGATGGACACGATCGTGGAGCCAAAGTTATTGCCACCGCTTTCGCAGATATGGGATTTGACGTTGATTTGGGCCCTCTCTTTCAAACCCCAGAAGAAACGGCTAAACAAGCCGCAGAAAACGATGTCCATCTCATTGCAATGAGCACCCTTGCGGGAGGTCACAAAACCTTACTTCCTGCCTTGATTGACGAGCTCAAAAAACTCGCTCGCCAAGACATCTTGGTTGTCTGTGGCGGCGTTATCCCTTCCCAAGATCACCCCTTTCTGCTCCAAAATGGCGCCTCCGCTGTCTTTGGCCCAGGAACTAAAATCCCCCAAGCTGCTGAAAAATTGCTAGAGTTACTCTTGGAAAGGTCATGATCTTTTTTTTGAGTGAACTGCTTTGGGTCCCCCAAAAAAGAGTTCTCCCAACAGAAAGATGTTGTTTTAAGTTTCGAGAGTGTTGGACATCGGACTCACACTTACTTACGTACGGATGTACGCTCGGTCGTGTTCGCCTCGTCCGCCTTCTCGAAATCTTAAACTAACATCTTTCTGGCGCCCTCCGAAAAAGAGATCGTTGCGGTGAGGTATCGCAAATTGCGAAAAACCTTTCTTTTCACGGGAAAAGAAAAAACGTATAAAACGTATAAAACGTATAAAAATTCGCGCTTTCTAAAGAAAGCGAATATCGCCGAAGAAAAATCAAAAAAATTCTTCGGCGAGAGGAATGAAGTTGTCTAGTTGATCATATTGAGAGTCGAGGCGCTTTTGCGGTTCATATCGAAAGATGTAATTTGGCGGCAAAATCTGTAAGATTTTGGTCGCCAAATTATTGGTTTTTCTTGGAAAAGTCGAGGAAAGCATTAGTTCAATTTTTTGAGAAGGCGGACAAGGTGAACATGAGGGAGCGTACATACGTACGTGACCGAATGTGAATCCGACGTCCAACACACTCAAAATATTGAACTAATGCTTTCCGACGGAAAACCTTTCTTTCCTTACCTCAAAAAGAAGGGTTTCCGCGTATCTATTCTCAATGCTATTAACTATATCTCTCTAATGATCTCATTTTTTATCGTAAATCGGCGTTTTGGTAGTGGAAGAGATTGCAAGTGGAATCGGGTTTCATTTGGATTTCTATGATATCAAAGCGAACGTGATTGGGTTTCTTTTTGAGCCGTTTTTTGTAGACGGCGATTGCTATAAGAAGGGCTTGCTTCTTTTGCTTATCCACCTCGTAATATCCGCTTTTGATGGCGTCACATTGTCTTGTTTTTACTTCGACGAAGACAAGGACGTCTCGATCCAGTGCAACAATGTCGATCTCGTGGGATTTGTGTTTCCAATTATGGGTAATTATCCTGTATTTCTGTTTGCGCAAATACCTTCTGGCATACAGTTCTCCTAATTCACCATAGTAGGCTGCATGACTTTTCTTCTTTTGCCAAAAACGCTTCCAATACAATAATAAGTCTTCGAATACCAGCATAATACGATTAGCCTTTGAATATCCTTATCTTTTATCTGGCTCTACAGGGATAGAATCAAATCGATAGATGATTTCGCTGGGTTTAGCGTAACCGAGTTGCTGGCGAATAACCCATTCAAAGAAGTCCGGTTGGTATTTTAGACGTTCCAGGTATTGCTGTTTTAAGACAACTTGTTGTTGTGTTGCGTGAAATTCCTTTATGAGGGTTTTTTCTCGCTGGGCAAAAATTTGATACTCTCTATGCGCTTTAAAGAGGATATGCCCAAAAATAGTTACCGCACAGATAAAGACGATACCTATAATCACAAGTAAGCTTTTTTGCGAATTAGAGGCCATATCTCTTAAAATAATGCAAGTTTATGGAATGTAACTTTGGATTAAATATGACACCATTTATATTATATTCTTGCCATAAGTAAATGTTATGTTTTATAAAAATTAAGGTGGGTGTTCATAAAAGCCGCGGGGAGCGTTGGGTGGAGATGGTGGAGTGGGTATGTTTGGTTCGCTCTACGAGGCACTTACTTCTGGGATTTTTCTCATCAAAGAACGTATGAAACAAAATAATAAAGAGCAAAGTCAATCGGCATATTCCTCTTTTGGGCAATCGGATATTCTTTTTCATAAAAATCAATTGCAAAAGAGGCGCGTTCCTTTAAGGGTGGTCGTTTCTTTGGTTTTGGGGGTTGGTTTGTTAATCCAAGCTATCATTTTCATGACACAAGGCTTTGTCTCCCATAGGAAGCATGTTGAAAAGGTATTGGCTATGCAAAAATTTTTCGATGAAGAATTGAAAAATAAAGATGACAAACTTAATGATGAAGAAGGACTTTTGGATGACGTGTCAGGAAAACAAGTTGCCGTAGCAGAAGTCAAAGGAGGTCAAGGAAGGGAAGTAGCAAACAGCTTACATTTGAAACCCATTGATAACAAGCTTGTTGTAAAATTTGAATCCAAGGGGAATGTGCCTAGTGTGAAAACGGATAACGTAAATCCGCAAACCGATAAAGACCTGAACCCCAAGGCAGAAGAAAATGTGAAACTTTTATCTGTAGCGCAACCCGTTGTTGCTCAAAAAGCTTCTTTTTCAGAGCAAATCAAAGAGAAGATACAGCAAGGAAACGTAAAAACAATACCACCACCTGTAGTTATTGTGGAGATGACAAGGGAAGAAAAGATCATGGATTTTTTAAAAAAGGCCAAAGTCTCGAGTGTGAAGGTTGACGGAGAGAGAAGCAAAGTGATTATGAACCAACACTTTTTTAAAATTAACTCTCATGTTTATGACGAATGCGACTTGTCTCTTATAGAAGTGACAGAGAATGAACTTATTTTTACCGATGAAACAGGAAACCATTACAAAAAATCTCTCAAAGAAGACGAGACTCTTGACGCTGTCTAAGTCAGACCTCGACCTCGGCACTTTATCTCAAGAGATAGATGATCCATCATATTCTCCTGGGGCGTCCCAAGCTCCCGCCAGATTCTCACGTAGTAGCCGAAATTCGGCAAAGTCAGAGCTAAAGAAACCAGATATCTTCGGAGCCATACTGGTGATTATGGTGTTTTTCTTTGTTGTCCTTGCGGGAATTAGCGGCTTTTTGTTCTTCGGGTTTCTAAATATGCCACCTGTCAATGAGCCCGCTTCACAACCCCAATCGCTGAAGCCAAAGGATCGCATAGCTTCCAAAGCGCGGCCTAATAAACAGCCAGCATCCTACCTTGCTCGAGAAGAAGATGTTTGGGGCTCCGTAAAGCCTGTTGCCCAAAAAGAAGAATTTTTATCAAAACAAGAGGCTCCAACTCAAAAAGAAGTAGTTGCCTCAACAAATCCATCGCCCAATATAAACGCCACGTTACCAACCCCCGTTGCGCTCGAAACAGAGAATAAAGTCACTGTTGAAAAAGAAATTCCTGTTACTACCAACAACAATGTGGCCTTGTCCTCAGAAATGGCAAATCCTGCCCCTGAGCCTTCCACACCCCATTTTTACGAACAAGGTTTAGATCCAAAGCCAGTTGGTTCTGAGCTAATTAGTTCGCACAACCTTTCAACTTTATTGGAATCTGAATCAGTTGCCTTTTATGAGCTTCCCTTACCTGAACCACCGCAACAAGTTACATCCATTGCTAATAATGTAAGCGAAAGCACGCCATCCATCGATGTCTTAAGTGACTTAGACCTAGAGGCCCTCGCGCAAATTGCCGATGTTTCTAGCAAAGAACCCATTCCGTACGACATTAGCCTTGATGGGCTGGGTAGGGAGCTTTTGACAAATTACCAATTAGAACCACAAGCCCCTCTGGCTCTTGATAATAAAGTTAATTTTTCAGAAATAACTCAAAAAAATCTTTTAGAAGATACTGGCAATAAAATAAGTGAAAGTACGCCATCCATCGATGTTTTAAGTGACTTAGATATAGAAGCTCTCCCGCAAATTGCCGATGTTTCTGGCAAGGAACCCATTCCGTACGACATTAGCCTTGATGGTCTGAATAAGGAGCTTTTGACAAATTACCAATTAGAAGCACAAGCCCCTCTGGCTCTTGATAATAAAGTTAATTTTTCAGAAATAACTCAAAAAAATCTTTTAGAAGATACTGGCAATAAAGTAAGCGAAAGTACGCCATCCATCGATGTTTTAAGTGATTTAGATATAGAAGTTCTTCCGCAAATTGCCGATATTTCTGGAAAAGAACCGCTTCCGTACGACATTAGCCTTGATGGGCTGAGTAGGGAGCTTTTGACAAATTACCAATTAGAAGCACAAGGCCCTCTGGCTCTTGATAATAAAGCTAATTTTTCAGAAATAACCCCAAGAAATCTTTTAGAAAGCAGGCGCGTTCCTGAAAATAACCCAGTCGAAGCTCTTGCATTCGAAGAGGTTCCTGAAAATAATGAGGTTCTTGCGAACGCTCAGCCCCCCATAAATGTTCCATCAGGCATTGAATCCCAACCTGCAGCAGAATCCATGGGTTTTGAGAATTACTTCCCCTTCGATTTTTCAGCCAAGGCTCTAGATCAGACGACTTTCTTTGAATTACCTTTCGAGAATCGAAGCGTTTCATTAACTACCAATAACGAAATTCCCTCCCCAACTATCGATATCCTCAGTGACTTAGAAGTAGGAGAAAAAGCCTCTCCATCGCATGTTGTTGATATTGCAAATGTCCAACCTCAGCCAATGGACTTATCTTTGTTTCAAGAATTGGAGAATCCAAATTATCTATTCGACAGCAGTGTTTCATTGGAACGCCAAGACAAACCCGCTTTACAAACCGAAAAAACATCTCAGATCGTTCTTGATAACACGCCCACTGAATCAATAGATAAACCTGCAGTAGCCCAATCTATCGCATCGGAATCGCAACCTAACCAATTAATAGCCAACGTTGAAGCTGCAAATGCTGCCGATCTCAATGCACTGAAAGAGGAAAAAACAACTCCATTACCTCAATCATTACAAGTTGGAAGTGTTGTCTCTCAAGCTACGGTTCCTCAAGAAACACAAACGGCTAGTAAGCAAGTTTCTTTAGAACAAAAGGTTAATGAAGCTAAAAATAAACTTGAAGATGCATTAGACACTGTCGCTCTAACGCCCGTTTCCCCAAAAGGACAGCAAATAAAAGAGGTAAATGTTGTTCAAGATCAAGAGAGAGCACCCATTCTCAGCAAAAAAGAACGCTATCTCAACGCAGAGAACAAAAAACTTGCCGATGAGAAAATCCAAAACATCGTGCGCAAACTACGCTTATCTGGCTTTGTCAATCGTGCAAGCAACAGTCGCTTCCTCCTCAACAACATAATTTTCAGCCTAGGGGATACCTTTGATCACGCAAATCACGAATTAACTTGGGTCGACATCGATCCCTCCGAAAGGCTCCTATTCTTCTCTGATAAAAACGGCGCCTATTACTGTAAGAAGTTTTAGAAAATGGCGAGCAACACGGTGCGAAACTCCTCTCTCCTTGAGGGGAGAGAAGAATGCTTTCGGTCAGCTTCTTGGAAAATCAATGCTTTGGTGCTTAAAGCCTTCCAGACTCTAAGCACCAAAGGGCAGAGACTCATCTTTCGTTTTAAAAATCAGACTATAGTAAACATACTTGAGAATAGAGGTTTTGGAAAAACCATTCATTTGGCGCTTAAAGTGTTAAAAACTTTAAGCGCCAAATAGACGGACAAAGAATCTCCTATGAGGTAAAAAAATGCCTCCTAATTCAACTCTTTTTACTATAGCACGAAAGAGGTTTATTTTTTTGTCAAATTTTCAATATGCTTAAACTTTGCAACCTTTTTAAGCTCATCGGAAATATACTTTATCTCTTCTGGAGTCAACCGAGCGTGATTGGGCAGATATAACCCAAATTCATGAACAATATTCGCCATTGGCAGGTTAGTGGGCCCATATTTTTTAACCCAAAATGGATGTTGCCCGATATTTCCGCAAATAAGTGGACGACATTCTATTCCTTTGGAAATTAAATGCTTGTAAACCTCAAGTCTATTTTCGACAAGTATACCATATGCGAAATGAGACACAAAGTCGGATTCACTGGTTTGGCTCCAAAAATCTTTTAAGTGCTCGGAATAACATTTCCAGTTTCCTTGTCTGATTTTGGCATATTCGTCAATTTTCTTTAACTGGGATAGGCCTATAAACGCATTCAAGTCTGTAGAGCGCAAATTGAAACCAGAATAATAGAAAGTATACAAGTCTCTGATCTCGTCGATGTTATATTCTTTTGTCCATGCGTCATGGTAGCTTTTTGAAACATCCCGGCCCCACCCATGGGAACGTATCGATAACATCAAATTGTACAGTTTTTCATCATCCGTTACAACCATGCCCCCTTCTATGGTCGAAATATGGTGACCATAATAAAAAGAAAAAGATCCTGCTAATCCCATAGAGCCGCACTTGCATCCTTTGTGTGTGCTAGCTAAAGCTTCACAGGAATCTTCGAGTAGTAGAACATCGTAACGCTTGCAAATATCGAGGATCTTATCCATTTGATTTGCGTGACCAAGTACATGTACTAAAATAGCTAAGGCAGGCCGTTCTTTTTTACACAAATCCTCAAAATGCTGGATATCAAATCCTAAGTCATTTCTATCACAATCGCATAACGAGACATCAAACCCCAATTGAATGAATGGAGTAACGGTTGTACACCAGGAAACAGCAGGTGCCACCACTTTTTTATTACGTAAATAGCCTCCTTCTGATAATGCCCAACCCATCAATAAATTTGCGGAGGAA
>MIDO01000022.1:0-110 GCA_001831055.1 Verrucomicrobia bacterium GWC2_42_7
CGCCATTGGCACAACATCCTTCAAAATCGCCAATACTTCCAGGCCATCATCAACGGTTCATCCTCCCTCCTCCAAAATCTTAATAGGGTAGGGATGGATAGGTAATTTTG
>MIDO01000022.1:137-4383 GCA_001831055.1 Verrucomicrobia bacterium GWC2_42_7
GGGTTTCCCCAAACCCCTTCCTAAAAGGAGATAATGCGCGTAACGCGTTTTTTCAAAACGCGTTACGCGCAAAATGTAATCAAAATCTTTGGTTTTTGGTGAAAATGTTAATCCGTTGGTTGTCAGACGGATAGAAGATTTAATCAAACGTATCAAACGGAGCGTTGCCCTCATATGATATAATAGACAGAAAGGCATTAGTTCAGTTTTTGAGTTCGTTGGTGCAGAAAGAAGTTATTTTAAGTTTCGAGTTCGTTGGACATCAAATTCACATTCGGTCACGTACGCATGTACGCTCCCTCATGTTCGCTTCGTCCGCCTGCTCGAAATCTTAAACTAACATCTTTCTGCGGATCAATGAGAAGGGAGCAAAAAAGTTCTCACATTGTCCGCCTGCTCGAAATTCTGAACTAAAGTTTTTCTTCAGGCGTCTAGGACCCTACATTATTATCAAAAAACTAAAAAACTCACCTTATGAAAAACAAATTATATTCAAAAAAATTATTCAAAAAACAAAAAGCAGTTCCCTTTATTTTTCACTTCAAAAAGAAAGTGGCTGCGGGCACGTCGATGGAAATGAAATTTACTATATATGATTTAGATTGACCACCCGTAACTTGATGTAACTTAATTTAAACTAAATTCGAATATGCAACCAAAGAATATATTGTTAGCGAAACAGGTAATTGAGACGGAGAGGGAAGCCCTACGTTCAGCAGCGGAGAGGATCAATGAGTCTTTTGACGCGGTTGTGGACCTTTTGTTAAAAACAAAGGGGAAGGTCGTTGTCTGTGGAATGGGGAAGTCTGGATATATTGCACAGAAAATCGCTGCAACGCTAAGTAGCACAGGGACAAGCGCTGTCTACCTCCATCCTGCCGAAGGGGCTCATGGTGATCTTGGAATCTATAACGCAGGCGATCCTACTATTTTACTCTCAAAAAGCGGTTCAACCGAAGAAGTCCTGCGCTTAATCCCTATCTTGAAGCGCTTCAATTCGCCTTTGGTCGCGATTGTAGGAAATCCCAATTCGCCCATTGCTAAACAATCCGATTTTGTGATTGATGCCTCCGTTGCAAAGGAAGCCGATCCATTGGGAATTGTTCCCACAACAAGTGCTTTGGTCATGTTAGCCCTAGGGGATGCGATTGCTTGTGCATTAATGTCTGCAAAAAACTTCACAGAACACGAATTTGCACAATACCATCCGGGGGGACAATTGGGACGTAATCTTTTAATGAGCGTTAAAGATGTCATGCACCCAGCTAAGGATATCCCTTGCGTCGACCCAGAAATGTCCCTTCGGGAAGTCGTAATCCGCATGACCCAGAACCCCCTAGGCGCCGCTTGTGTCATTGACGCTTCCTCTCATTTACTGGGTATCATCACCGATGGAGATATTCGTCGTTCCCTGCAAAAAACAGAAGATTTCTTTAAATTGAAAGCTAGAGAGATAATGACATTAAACCCCACAGCCGTCTCTCCAGATGCAAAATTGGGTGAGGCCATTCGATTAATGGAGGACCGCCCCCGCCAAATCATGGTCCTCCCCGTCGTAGATTCAGCCCACACCCTCCTCGGCCTTATACGTCTTCATGATGCCTATCAAGCTCATTGAAAAACTTTATTTCAGTTTTCGAGTGTGTTGGTGCAGAAAGATGTTATTTTAAGTTTCGAGTGTGTTGGACTACGCATTCGTGCTCAGTCACGTACGTAGGTACGCTCCTTTGCACTCAGCTTGTCCGCCTTCTCGAAAGCTTAAACTAACATCTTTCTGAGGATGAAGGGAAATGTGTTCACCTTGCCCGCCTGCTCGAAATCCTGAACTAAAGTTTTTCAGCGGGTTTATGGGAATAGAGCAAAACCAATTGAACTGATGCTTTTCTTCCGCCTTCCGAAAGGGTTGCGCGTGATAGTGAAGAAAGTTCTTTCCCTCGCGGAAGAAAAATCGATAGATTTTGCTTCCGCGACGATCGCTTTTCTTTGGAAAGCGCGAAAACCTTTCTGTTCCAGAACAGAAAGGTTTTCGCACCTTCTTCAAATCTCTCCTTCCTATTCCCCGGGGTGGGTCATGGAGGAGGGGTTGAGGGCTTTATCGAGGGTGGAAGGGTCCATAAGGTGTTCTTCAAGGACGACCTCTTTTAGGGTTTTATTTTGTTCGAAGGCGGTTTTTGCGACGTGGGAAGCTTTATCGTAGCCGATGTAGGGGTTGAGGGCGGTTCCGAGCATGAGGGAGCGATTCATGTGCTCAGTGATTTTCTCGATATTCGGTTGTATTTCTGCGACGCAGCGATCGGCAAAGATTCTAGCCCCGTTGCTAAGGCATTTGATGGATTCCAATAGGGCGTAGGCGATGAGGGGGATGGTCACATTGAGTTCGAAGTGGCCGTCTCTTCCGCATATGACAACCATATTCATCAGTCCGTGGGTATAAATGGAGGATTGGATTAGCATCTCGGACATAACGGGATTCACTTTGCCTGGCATGATGGAGGACCCTGGTTGTGTCGCAGGGAGGATGAGTTCTCCGAGGCCAGACCGGGGACCGGACCCAAGTAGGCGGATGTCGTTGGCGATCTTCGTGAAGCCAGCTGCGATGGCGTTAAGACATCCAGCAACTTCTATGCAATCATCGCGGGCCCCTTGGGCTTCAAAATGGTTTTCTGCTTCTGAGAAGGCAATCCCTGTTTTTTCTGAGAGTATGCGAATGACTTTTTTGGGAAAATCGCGATGGCAATTGATCCCAGTGCCAACAGCGGTACCTCCGATGGCGAGTTCAGAAAGCGTTCGGATAGCTCTTTCTGTGCGGCCGATGGCTTTCTTTACTTGGGCGGCGTACCCCGAAAATTCTTGTCCCAAGGTAAGCGGGGTTGCGTCCATGAGGTGAGTACGGCCTATTTTGACGATCTCATCCCACTCTTTAGCTTTTTTGTCGAGTTTTTCATAAAGATGCTGAAGGGAAGGGGTTAGTTCGTTTTTTAGGGCACAGGCTACGCTAATATGCAGCGTTGTGGGCATGGTATCGTTGGAGGATTGGCCCATATTGCAATGGTCATTGGGATGGAGGGGATCCTTAGACCCCATGGGTTTTCCCAAAAGTTGGGAAGCGCGATTGGCAATGACCTCATTTGCATTCGTATTTGTTGATGTGCACGACCCCGTTTGAAATACATCTATGGGGAAATGTTCAAGGTGTTGCCCATCAATGAGTTCCAGGCAAACTTTTTTTAAGATATCTGCTTTATCCCCTAGTTTTCCCAGTTCTTCATTTGCACAAGCACAAGCATATTTCAGTAGACCTAAACTCTTTATAAATCCAGGGGGCATACGGTACCCACTAATCGGAAAATTAAGAACCGCCCGTTGAGTGGATGCACCGTAAAGTGCTGTATCAGGGACCGCCATCGTCCCCATTGAGTCTTTTTCTATACGCATGATATTTTTTATCTAGTAAATTTAGTTTCTATTGATAATGCCAGAACCCCTTTCTTTTTGAGGTATAGTTAAAAGCAATGAGAATAGATACGCGGAACCCCTTCTTTCTGAAGAAAGAAAGGTTTCCGCACCTTCCTAAGAAACACTTTTAATAATCGCATAATAAAAACCTTACGGTTTTTATTATGCGATGGATGAGAAGCCGTCCCAAAACAAAATACTGTATTCATATTCAATACGTTTGACTATAAAAAAGAAAGGCGTTCCGGAACCTCCCCCAAGAAAAACCAATAATCGGGCCAAACAAATTCTACGAATTTATTTGGCCCGATGAGATTGGATTCATTCCTATTATTAAAAATAACCATCTGTTCGATCAATAGATTGGCAGTTTATCATAGGAGTAAAAGATGTACACTTATTTGGCGATAAAATCTGTAAGATTTTTATCGCCAAATTATTCGCTTTTCTTTGGGAGAGCCCGAGAACCTTTCTTTTCTTGTGAAAAGAAAGGTTCTCGGCCTTTACTTCTCAATGAAAAATCCTCTTATTTAAGAGAATAAGCGGATGTGATGTTGGAGGAAAGGGGGTCTAGGGTTATCTGCATTTTAATGCCAACTCCTTTTCCTTTTGAGGGGTCTTTAAACATTCGGTCAACTGTGATTTCCAATTGATTACCCGATTTGTTGACAATGATGCAGTTTTGCCCTTCCTGGTTGACAGCAGCTGAAAATCTATCCAAGGCATTATTTAAGTATCCAAGAATGAAGCCGTTAGTTTTCTCACTGGTTTGCCATCTCTCACAAATTTC
>MIDO01000022.1:4416-9119 GCA_001831055.1 Verrucomicrobia bacterium GWC2_42_7
AGCTTCGGCAAAGAAGTCTTTGTTCCCTATGATGAGCGATGTGCGTTTTAATAATTCATTAATGGGTTGTGGCTTGGGGGGTTTTTGGGGATTTTGTGCTTCTATTTTCCGATGCAGCTCTTCGTAAATCTCTTCTTTTCGAGTTGCTTTAATGAATCCTATAAACATCACCGCTACATTTGCCTTAGTTAATATTCCTTGGGAGAACTCGGGGTATGTATTTATAAAACCCTGGCAACTCGGGTGGTTCTTATCCAGATTGATGCCTGCAAGCTGTAGAAGTGTAGCAACTTCCTTTCCTGCGGCATCTGACCTTGAAATTATATTTTTTAAGAGAAGCAAGTTGTTTTCTACCTGAAACGCTTTAATGACGCTTCTTACTTCGCTGACAGTGAACATCTTTTTGTTTGGAGGGAGTAATGCGGCCAATCTTGGATGTACTTGGCTTAAACGCATCATAAGTTCCTTCCGACTATCGCTAGGGTTAGATGGGGCCACACCTACCTTTTTAAACAGGCCAGCAAAGAAACTCCGGGCATTCTGTGCCTCAATCTCTTCCTTCGGTAATGCGTCGAACTTCCCATTACTTAAAACAACAACATCTTCCGGAAGCTTCGACGACAAGGTTGTATATAATTCACTTAACTCACTCATCGGGGATACATCTTAGCACTTTATGTTAAGCCATTTTCCATGTCAATCAATAAGTAACCTCTAGAAAAGGAGTAGTGAAAACTGCTTTTACTCCCCTAAAAGCGTTTCCCAAACCCCTCCGAAAAGGAGTCATTACGCGAGAAATAAATTTGAAAAAATCCTCTCTCGCGCAATGAGGATAATAAGGCTCTAAATAATGTTATTTATTGATAGTTAATGAAATAACATTTTATTTAAATTGAATTCGCATCCGAAAATGGGACGGATGTTTTTCCTAAAATTTATTGACATTTTCCTCCTTGTTTACAATTCTAAATGAAGCGTAGAAATTTATTACTTAGTCATGCAAAATAACAATCATAATAATACACTTACCTTTGTTGCAGTAACCGTCAACAATCGTAAACAAACCTCCAATTCACTTAACAACGTCTTGAGTGAATTCGGCGATAATATTATCTCCCGTTCGGGTATGTTCTACCAAAAGAACAATTCCTGGATTGTTACCTTAATTGTCGAATCTAACGATACAACGGCACAAAACCTATTGGATGCCTTGAATCATATACAAGGAGTTCATGTACAAACAACTTCCTGCTGCCATGCAACATCCAATAGCAGCAAATCTAGTAACCACTCCAATTCTTGCTGTTGCTCGAGTCACGATTCAAAGTAGTCTATTGTGTATAGCTTGCCGCAAGAGAGAAGCGGTAGGTTGCGAAAACCCTTCTTTTTGAGGTAAAAAAGAAGGGTTTTTCTGCGCCCTTCCCAAGAAAAACCAATGATTTTTCAATCAAGATGCTGCAGATCTTGATTACCAAATAAATTTAAGCCACTGCATATTTCAATGTGAACCGCCAAAGCGTCTCGAGTGTCAATACATTTCACTATAGTCAATTAAAGACCTATGGATACAAATAGACGGTTGTTTCCAAGAGAATGAATAAACCTGATCCCATCCGGATACACAAATTCGAAGAATTTGTTTATCCGGATCATTGGTTTTTCTTGGGGGAGGTCCGGAACCCCTTTCTTTTTCACCTCAAAAAGAAAGGGGTTCCGGCATTTTCAATAGAAACTTAATTTACTAATACATGCCTTACCCATTAGGGCGAGTTTGCTGGGGTTCCATTAAGAGGGCCTGTTGGGCGGCGACTTCTTCAGCTTCTTTTTTAGTGGGACCTACTCCAATGCCGACAATGCTGTTATTTACAAGCAATCTTACGCAAAAAATGCGGCTGTGAGGGGGGCCTGATTCTGAAATTAATTCGTATTTGATGCTACCGTGAGGATACTTTTCTTGTAAAATTCCTTTTGGGTTTTCGTTAATTAATAGCTCGTTAAGGTGAGTATCTATGTCTCCGTACCAGTTCAATACAACGGATCGGGTTTGTTCAAATCCACTGTCCAGGAAAATCGCGCCTATAATTGACTCTAGAGCATCTTCTAATGCAGCATTCCGGGTGTTTCCTCCGGCCTTTTTTTCTACTTCGCTGACTCGAATAAAGTCCATGACGTGCAAGGACTTAGATAACTGTGTGAGAAATTTTCCCTTCGTTAATGCGCTGCGTGCTCGAGCCATTGCTCCTTCACGGTAATGAGGGAATAGGTTATAGAGAGATTCTGATATAATGCAGGATAAAACCGCGTCCCCAAGAAACTCAAGTCGTTGGTAATTAAGATCAGGGGTCGCTTGTTCTCTGGCGAAGGACGGGTGCGTGATTGCCAACTCCAACAGTGATGTATCCTTGAAATTGTATCCAATGTAATCTTCTAGCTTCTCCTTAAGCATTTTTTTTCAAGCTGAAGCGTTTTATAACCTCTTGTCCCAATTTTGAATAAGCCTTTGCACCAGTACTGAGAGGGTCGTATTCAAAGATTGATTGCCCAAAGCTGGGCGCTTCACTCAATCGAATGGATCGGGGGATGAGAGACGTGAAAATTAAATCACTAAAATGCTTTGTTACTTCGTCTACAATCTGTTTGGACAAGCTAGTCCGGATATCAAACATGGTCATAATGATACCTCCCACTTTTAGGGCCTCATTGACTCCTGCACTTTTGAGTTGATCTACGATTTTGAGAATCTGACTCAGTCCTTCTAATGCTAAATATTCGCATTGCAATGCAATCAATAAATAATCTGCCGCAGCCAAGCTATTCATGGAGATCATTCCGAGCGCAGGAGGACAATCGATAATGATGGCATCATATTTGCCTGAATTCTTTAATGGGTCCAAGCAACGCTTTAATTGCATCAAATAATCTTTCTTTTGCCCCAATTCAATTTCTACAGCAGCTAAGTCTACTTCCGAGGGAATCAGAAACAAATTCTTTTGAGAAGTCTCTTTTATTTCGCACGTAAAGTTTTCGTCGCCATGAAGCGCGCCGTAAAGGCTGCTACCCGCTTTTTTTTCAAACCCCAAGCCGCTAGTAGTATTCCCTTGAGGGTCTAGATCTATAAGCAATGTAGAAATTCCAGACTTTGCAATGGCAACAGATAAATTGATAGCTGTCGTTGTTTTTCCAACTCCACCCTTTTGGTTCGCTATTGTGAAAACGGTTGCACTCATAATATAAAAAGAATCCACCTACCTTAGTCGATTATATACAAATAAGGCAAGTCTGAGAATAAAAAAAGGCATTATAGTTGGCTTGACCCTTCCGAAACCAATGATCGAGATCCCTTGATAGCCACAAAAAACACCTACGTCAATAGAAGGTTAATTTATAACGCGAATCCTGATTAATGAAAGTATTAACATGTTGATTGTTAACATGTTGAGCTTTTGTTGATGTTGGTTTATCTCTTTGTGCTAGAATAAATTCCGAAAGGAAGTTTCTTTCGCGCAATAATCTCCTTTGCTTGGGGAAAGACGCTTTCTGGGCGATCCAAAAGCCGTTTCTCCAAAAAATCTTCACCGAAGAAAGCCGTTTCCGCGCTTTGCTTCTCAACGAATACAACTTTAAAAATAGAAAATTGCTATTGTATAATTTTTTAACATCATTAAACCTAATCGATCGAAAAATTGAGGAGGTTGTTCTCAATTTAGAGGTTATAATTAGTTATCAACTCAATAATTAGACTATATGATTTCAATATTTTGGCTTGTGCCAATCTCAGCAATAGCTTCGCTATTAGTAGCGTTCTATTTCTTCAAGCAGATGATGCGAGAAGAGGAAGGAACGCCTATTATGCGCAAGATCGCCGAATATGTTAGACAAGGTTCTCTTGCTTATTTGAAGCAACAATACAAAGTTGTTTCAATTGTTTTCCTAATCATTAGTGCGTTACTCATCCTTCTTTCCTTTGGTTTTAAGCTTCAAAACCAATGGGTCCCATTTGCTTTCCTGACTGGTGGATTTTATTCTGCACTCGCTGGCTTTTTGGGGATGAAAACCGCTACTCAAGCTTCTTCTCGTGCAGCTTATGCTACTTCCTTGAGTTTAAATCGTGGACTCCGGCTTGCCTTTCGCAGTGGTGCTGTGATGGGATTGGTCGTTGTGGGTCTTGCCCTGCTTGATTATTCTTTTTGGTATTTAATTCTAACTAACTGTATAGAAGCGATTTCCGATAAGCAGCGTACTCTCATCTTAGCTAATACCATGTTAACCTTTGGTATGGGGGCGTCTCTTCAAGCTTTGTTTGCTCGCGTCGGTGGGGGTATCTTTACAAAGGCAGCTGACGTTGGCGCCGATCTTGTGGGTAAAGTAGAAGCTGGTATCCCAGAAGATGATCCACGCAATCCTGCAACCATTGCAGATAATGTCGGTGATAATGTTGGCGACGTTGCGGGCATGGGAGCCGATTTATATGAGTCCTATTACGGCGCGATATTGGCAGCCGCATCACTCGGGGCCTTGGCTTTTGATTCTTATTCGTGTCAATTGCAAGCAACTTTGGCTCCTGCACTCATTGGAGCAGTTGGTGTTCTTTTGTCCATTTGTGGTATATTTTCTGTAAGAATCAAAGACGATGCCGATTGTAATTCGATTTTAAAAGCATTAAGTCGTGGCGTAAATTTTAGCTCTCTCTTAATCATCGTAGC
>MIDO01000022.1:9136-9310 GCA_001831055.1 Verrucomicrobia bacterium GWC2_42_7
AATTTTTAGGGATTCCAAATTATCTTGGAATTTGGGGTGCCATTGTTGTGGGTATCGTTGCCGGTGTAATCATCGGAAAAGTAACGGAAATCTATACCTCCCAAACCCATAAGCCAACTCGCAAAGTGTCTGAGCAATCCATAACAGGACCCGCAACGGTTATCATTGCAGGTT
>MIDO01000023.1:0-1420 GCA_001831055.1 Verrucomicrobia bacterium GWC2_42_7
AAAAGCAGTCGATTTCCTAGTAGGGACATTTGGGAAATCGCTCGGTTCTGCTGGAGCTTTTATTGCCTGTCACCACGCAATCGAACGCGACTACCTTACCAACGGAGCAGGCAGCTTTATTTACTCGACGTACCTACCTCCGGCCTCTGTCGCTGCCGCGCTGAAATCCATCGAAATCATTCGTGAGGACAACAACCGCCCTCTCCTCCAGAACCTTTCCAAAGAATTCCGCAACACCCTTCAGGACAAAGACATAAAAGTTCCGAACGGCAATTCCCCCATCGTCCCGATCATCCTCAATGACTCCCAAAAAACAATGGAAATCGCCGATGCCCTCCTCAAAAATGGGTACAAAGTCGGAGCCATTCGCCCCCCAACGGTCCCCAACGGAACCAGCCGCCTCCGCCTCTCCCTCTCAACGTTATTTCTTCTAAGCAACGACTCCCATTTTGTGTCTTTGCTTGAGGGAACTGCTTTTGGTCACCCAAAAGCCCTCCCTCAAACTCCCTCCGAAAAGGAGGTATTTTGCGCGGAATGAAAATTCCTTTCGGAATTTCATTCCACGCAAGGTCCTTCTTCTGGAAGGTCTTATAAAAACGGTCTGTCAGCCCAACTTTTCGAACAGGCAGACAAAATGAAAAAGAGAGAACATGGAGGCGTGACCCAAAGAACTTTAAAGTAACATCTTCCGATAAATCACTTAAAAATGTCGATTCCCTAAGTTTATCCAAAAGAAGTTGTTGCGCGGAAATAAAACTCCGAAAGGAATTTTACTTCCGCGCAAGGTCCTCCTTTTCGGAAGGGGTCCGGGGAAACGCTTTTAGGCGACTAAAAGCAGTTCCCTCGGAATTTACAATTTACTCATGAACGTAAATAAAAAAGTCCTATGGATAGGCGGTTGGGGGATTAACCCGACCGAATTGCGCGCACTCGTTAGCAGGGAACTTGTTAACGGGACGCATACGGTTGCCCCTCCATCGCCAAAATTGGAGGCAATGTTGGCCCAATCGATGCATGAATTTGATGTCATTATTGGCTATTCGCTTGGAGCGTTTTTATTACTTCAATACATTCAAAATCAAGCGGTTAAATCAAAAGAAGACAATTTCATCGTGCCTGCATTTTTTGATTCTTCCAAGGAATTTATATTGATTGCGCCATTTTTAGATTTTAAAAGTGAATCCGGAAAGGGTGGGAAAGTAAGTTTGACCCAACTCCGCTACTTGGAACGCATGCTGAAACGCTCGCCCGTAGAAGCTATCAATGATTTCTATCTACGCGCGCAACTTTCTTTACCTCCCATAACGGCACTACCCTACCCTATTGAGGACTTGCAATGGGGCATTTCGCAGCTCATAACCCAATCTATAACAACATCTTTCAGTCTCCCCCTCAAAACCTCCATCCTTCTTGGCGAAAA
>MIDO01000023.1:1428-7193 GCA_001831055.1 Verrucomicrobia bacterium GWC2_42_7
TCCTCGACTCCGCTTCACTAGCAAAAACTTTTAATCTCCTTATGCGTCCCAATAAAATTCAACTCATTAATAATCAAGGCCATGACCTTACAGGTTTTTTAAAAGAAGTCCCAAATAAAAAGGTTGGGGAAAACGGCTTAATCGATTAAAAGCGTTTTCCCAAAACCCCCTTCCGAAAAAGAGTTCGTCGCCAAAGGAAAATCTAACGATTTTACTTTGGCGAAGGAGAGATGACTCTAATAACATTGATACTTAACTATAAAGTAAACTCACCTTACTTCAAATAACTTATAACAATTTCTCTAATCCTCTTCCGAAAAAGAAATTTTTGCGCGGAATGAAATTCCTTCGGGAATTTATTTCGGCGCAAAAACAGAGAAAGCTCTTTTTCGGAAAGGGGCTTGGGGAAAACGCTTTTGGGGGACCAAAAGCAGTTTTCCCCAAACATAACAGCTTTATGAATTTTGACAAACAAGCACACACCTATCATCGAGAGGCATTTATCCAGAGGGAAATCGCGGAATGGTCAGGCATCTTTATTCAAAGAGAGCTTCTTCCTGGAGAGACAAAGCAAAACCAACGAATTGACATTCAAACAACTAAGAAGAGGGCCATTGAATTTGGCGCAGGCACAGGTATTTTTTCTCAAAAAATTGTTGAAGCAGGATTCCAACTCACCGCAACCGACATTTCTCCGCGTATGATAGAATATGGGCAGAAATTCTGTCCACAAGCCAACTGGATGCTCTGCAATGCCTGGTCTCCAAAGCTGTCATCTAGCTTCGATTTCATCTTTTCATCCTGCCTTCTCCAGTGGGCACACGACCCTATCGAAACACTAACCTGTTGGCGTTCATTACTTAAACCGCAAGGCCATATTATCTGCAATATCTTAACTTTCCCAACCCTGCAAGAACTCTACTCCCAATTTTCCCAATTTCCTCAACTAAAATTCAAAACCTCAATGGAATGGGAACAAATTTTTCAATCGGCAGGCTTCCACATCCAACAAGTTCACTCCTTTTCAAAAAAATACCCATTCCCCTCCCTCTTCTCCCTCCTAAAAAACCTCCAACAGACGGGCACCACTTTTCCAAATTCCATCCCCCACGCACAACTCAAGTCCCTCCTAACCAACAACTCCCCACTCTCAACCTACTGGTCTAATATTTTTATAAAGGGAAGCAGGGAAGGGGAAGGCCTCTAAAAACTGCGGGGAAACTGCTTTTGGTCCCCCAAAAGCGTTTTCCCGAACCCCTTCCGAAAAGGAGGTAATCGCGAAAGTAAAATCTATCGATTTTACTTTCGCGAAAACGAAGGGACTGTCTCTATTTTATAGGAGACTCAAAATCTATTAACAATGCCGGCTTAACTTACTACACACCGTAAAGGCCGGTTCCCTCAAAAGAAGCTCTTAATTGTTTTTACAACGTATTGAAGTTCTGCAGTTTGAAGCTCCGGAAAGATGGGAATGCTGAGGCATTGGTCGGCGAGGGTATGGGCGACTTTGATGGAGTTTTCGCCTTTGCCCATTCCCCTAAAACATTCTTGTTGATCGAGCGTGAGCGGATAATAGATGTCGCAACCGATTTTATTTGCTTCGAGGTGGGCTTTTAGCGCAGTGCGCTTGCCGTTTTTAATGCGTAGCGTGTATTGGTTCCAAATGTGGGTATTGTGCGCTAGGGCAACGGGAAGAATCAAATGCTCAGAGAGGGACTGGAGCTCTTGTGTGTAAAACGCGGCGTTTTGCGTGCGTTTTTTTATAAAATCCGCATAGAGTGGAAGTTTCACTCTTAAAAGGGCAGCTTGGAGGGCATCCATGCGGAAGTTGGCGCCAACGTATTTGTGAAAATATTTGGGATGCGATCCGTGAGTCCGCAATAAACGAGCTTTTTCGGCAAGGGCGTCGTCGTTTGTAACCAACATACCGGAATCACCAAAACCTCCGAGGTTTTTCGATGGAAAAAAACTATAACAGCCGAAATGCCCGATGGACCCTACCGTTTTACCCTTAAAGGTTGCACCCATAGATTGCGCAGCATCCTCAATGACAAAGAGTTGCTTGGCTTTAGCGAAATCCATTATGGCATCCATGTCGCAGGCTTGCCCAAATAGCGGAACAGGAATGATCGCCTTTGTGCGATCTGTTATTTTGCTTTTTGCGTCTTCGATAGCGATGTTGAAGTCAACTTCATTGACATCTACCCAAACAGGAGTCGCTCCCACACGAACCACACAGCCTGCAGTCGCAAAAAACGTAAAAGCCGGACACAAAACTTCATCGCCGGGCCCAATGCCAAGCGTCATTAATGCCAACAAAATAGCGTCTGTCCCAGAACTGACACTGATCGCGTGCTTCACCCCAATCAACGCAGCCACTTCACTCTCAAACCCAAGAATCTCTTCCCCTAAAATATAATGCCCAGAATGCAAGACCCTCTTAAAGGCCGCAAGCAAATCATCCTCAATCGCAAGATTCTGCCGTTTTAAATCAAGTAATGGTACACTGCTGCAATCGCTCATATCCCTAAATGTAATGCCCCACTTAATTGACTTTGTCAATTAAGTGTTGGGGAAAACCCATTTTGGTCCCCCAGAAAGATGGGTTTCCCAAGCCCCCTTCCGAAAAGGATTTTGTTAAAAGGCTGAAAAAATAAATGACTCTTCCATAAATAACTCTCATTTACCTTAAGTTCCTTCTGAAAAAGGAACTTTGCGCGGGAATAAATTCCTTCGGAATTTAATTCCACGCAAGAATCTCCTTTTCGGAGGGGGCTTGGGAGAACTGCTTTTGGGGGACCAAAAGCAGTTCTCCCAAAAATGATCCAAAAAAAACAGACTTTAGCTTGACGCTTTTTATAAAACTGGTTTGCTTTAAGGGAGTTTTACAAAGGGGAGAGATGGCTGAGTGGTCTAAAGCGCCTTCCTGCTAAGAAGGTGGACTTGTAAAAGGGTCTCGAGGGTTCAAATCCCTCTCTCTCCGCCACTCAAAATTTATAATCATGTCTCAAGAAATAGTTGCTCAATTGGTCCGAGAGCTGAAGTTGTTGAAGATTGAGGGAGAAAAAGATGTTTACATCGGGGACGATACATTGGGGACGCTAGAGGGCCTTTCTTCTAAAAAGGAATCTGCCGCATTAGTCCAGGAATCGGCCTGCGAAAAGAAGATTGCATCGCCAGAGGCAAAGACGCATATATCAAAGACAAGCACGCCTGTTGTAACAAAGTCCAGTGCAGTCATTGTCAAAGATCCGGTCCAAGAAAACATTATTGTCTACGACGTCCCGCAGCTTGTCCAAATTCCACCGCCGCCACAATTTGAAATCCCAGACGGGACAAAGGAAGAACGCTATAACTGGTTGAAAAACAGGATATTAAATTGTCCTGTATGCAAGGAACATGTCCGACCAGGAAAAAAGGTTGTTTGTGGCGTAGGAAGTCTAAATGCGAAAATTTTCTTTTGTGGAGAAGCGCCAGGAGGCGACGAAGAGATTATAGGAGAACCCTTTGTGGGCAAAGCAGGACAACTTCTAACAAAGATTATCAACGCCATGGGCCTCCAACGATCGGACGTTTATATCGGAAACATCATGAATTGGCGCCCAGAAATGGAAACGGACGTGGGTAACCGTCCTCCAACTCAGCAGGAAATGAATTTTTGTTTACCGTATCTCAAAGCACAAATCGCCATAGTTCAACCGCAAGTCATTGTTGCTCTGGGAGCTACAGCAGTTCATGGCCTTCTTGGACACGATCCTAAGCGTCGTATGGCTGATGTTCGGGGTCAATGGACCACCTTCGCTAACACACCACTCATGATCACCTTTCACCCATCGTACCTCCTCAGAAACAACACAAACAAAGCGAAACGTGTCGTCTGGGAAGATATGCTTAAGGTCATGGAATTTACAAAAATGCCCATCTCAGAAAAACAACAAAATTTCTTCTTAGAAGGGTAGATTGAGAGAGGGAAGCATTGGGGAAAACCGCTTTTAATCACTTAAAAGCGGTTTTCCCCAACCCCCTTTCCGAAAAGGAGATCGTTGCGCAGAAGTAAAATTTTATAAATTTTACTTCTGCGCAAAGGTTTTTTTCGAATGAAGCTCCGAAGAACGATTTTTAAGTGATTAAGCACGGTTTTTCCCAAGTACACTACTTACTTATGAAGATAGAAAAAAAAACGTATTTAGGTTATGACTTCGCCGAAAAAAAATTGAAAATTTTTTCTTCGGCGATAACCGCTTTTCTTTGGAAAGCGCGAAAACTTTTCTTTTCCCGTGAAAAGAAAGGGTTTCGCACCTTCTCCTCTTCTACATACGTACATGACCGAGCTCGAGGCCGATGGCCAACACACTCGCAATGCAATCTAAAGCATTTCAGCGGGTTTTCGTTGGTCGAACTACTAGCCGTCATCGCAATTATGGGCATTTTAACGTCCATCCTCGTGCCAATGGTAGGACACGGAATAAAATCTGCAAACAGGGCTACGGCTGCTAGCAACCTTCGACAAATCGCTTTGGCTTACGCAAGTTGTGTCAATAACGGGAACATCAGGGATCTTAATGCAAGCAAGACCGCAAACGAATGGGCTAGCCGCTTAGCAGATAAGTCCGGACTTAATGATCCGACTCTTTATATTCTCAAAGACGACTATTTGGTTACGCAACATCTATCGGATCCGCCTCCATCCATAGGAAGCCGAGGCGAAGGTTCGTGGACAATGAATGAGGCTTTTGCAAATTTCCCCTTAAGCTTTACGATCATTTCAAACCTCGAACCACTAGCTCCATCTGTCTCCACTCCAATAGCTTACACGCGCGGACTAAATCCAGAGACTGGCAAATGGAATGCGTCTAACGGCGAAAATGGCGGCGTCTACGGGACCGACGGCGGACTTATTGTATTCCTCGACGGACATGTCGAATTCTTCAACAACCTCATAGACGGCCCTAAAAAACTTCTTAAATACGGCACCAACCAATCCACTTCCGACATCCGCGAAGCCGTCAACCCAGGCGCTAAGGCCCTCAACCCCTCAAAAACACTCTGGACTCGGTAGGGCAACTAAGTGCAGTTTTTTTGGAGGAAAACCCATTTTGGTCACCCCAGAAAGAGGTTAGTTTAAGTTCTCGAGCAGGCGGGCAAGGTGAGCCATGAGGGAGCGTACATACGTACGTGACCGAATGTGAATCCGTAGCCCAACGCACTCGAAACTTAAAATCACATCTTTCTGCAAAAGCGGTTTTCCCCAAGCCCCCTTCCCAAAAGGAGTTATCTTGCGCGAAGGTAAAATTTTTTCAAAATTTACCTTCGCGCAAGCATTCCTTTTTTCGTAATGGGTTTTGAGCAAACAACTTTTATATATTGTAGAAAACATGAGGTAAAAAAGATGGACACCTCTAAAAACCCTATTTTCGGAGAAATGAAGATAATTGGGAGAGATATTTTCGTTGAACTACATCTTTCGATATAATACACTTTTCAAGAACGTGTTATAGCGCAGATTGCCTCCTTTTCGGAAGGGGTGCCAGAAAGCGCTTTTGGGGGACTATGGTTTCCCCGCAGTTTTTAGAGACCTCCAGGGTCCCGCACCTCTCATTAACTTGGCGATAGATACCTTGACAAAGGAAGTGGGATGCGCCAAACTATGACCATTGGTGAGTTTGCCGCAAAAGAAGGGTTTTCTGATGCGTTAACACTTGTCATCTTATTGTCAATCGGGCAATTATGGAAAACATGCGTATTTTGATTGTTGACGATAGCGT
>MIDO01000023.1:7202-7527 GCA_001831055.1 Verrucomicrobia bacterium GWC2_42_7
AGAATTCAAAATTGAGGAAGCAGGAAACGGCCGCGAGGGCTGGGAAAAAATGATTAAAGGAAATTTCTTGCCCGATTTATGCCTACTGGATATCCATATGCCAGAAGAAAATGGTATCGAGCTCGCAAAAAAAATAAGGAAATTTCCAGCTCTTTCTAATTGCCTCATCCTCTTTATCTCCTTCGACGCACATCGAGATATCGTCATGCAAGTAAAAGAGTTAGGCCCCATCGGATATCTTATAAAACCCTATACGACAGAAAAACTTAAAGAATACCTGGACCGCGCACAGGGACTTAAAATTAAAAATGAAAAAATACAGTCT
>MIDO01000024.1:0-11812 GCA_001831055.1 Verrucomicrobia bacterium GWC2_42_7
AAATTTTCCCTATGGTGCCTGGGCAGTCTTTATTTTCAATGGAGAGGAGTATGCCGACGGGGGCGATTTCGATCTGATACCCATGGACACTGACTATACGTGGATTTTTCCCAATGATGGTTCCTTGTAGCGATGCGGCATTTGTTTCAACCGTTTCAACGCCAACGAGCTCAGTGTATTCGGAGTCGGAATTGGAGTTGACAACTTCCACTTCGATACCCAATTGCTTTAATTTCAACGGTGCGTTGATGTCATTGACTTGAGGTCCTCCAATGTTCATCACATAACCTCGTTGAATTGCGCGAGTGATGGGAGAGGCATCCAATTGCGTTAATTTGCCCCAATAGGAAATTCTTATTTTTTTCGAAAAACTGGGGGACATTTGTTGCAAAAGGGAGCCCATTTTTTGTCCAAGGTCGATAAATGGGCCAATGGCTTGCAATGTTTTCATATCGACGCAAGGCATGTTGACGGCATTTTTAACTTCCTGTCCATTAAGGAAATTGCACAGTTCATGAACAATTTCCATTCCGACGCTTTCCTGTGCTTCCTTTGTCGAGGCCCCAAGGTGGGGAGTTAAGGTCACATTGGGAAGCTTTCGGAGTTCACTTGTAACAGGAAGGGGCTCTTCTTGGTAGACATCTAGGCCTGCAGAGGCAACAATCCCATTTTTGATGGCATTAATAAGCGCTTCTTCATGGACAATGCCACCGCGGGCACAATTTAGAATATGGACACCCTTTTTCATCTGAGCAAACGCCTTTTCATCGAGCAAGTTACGTGTGCTATCGACTAAAGGAACATGGACCGTTATAAAGTCAGACTCAGCAAATAGCTCCCCTAAGGTAACCTTTTTTATATTCAAATTCTTGGCTCGGGTATCCGAAAGATAGGGATCATAGGCAATTACAGTCATTCCAAAAGCGTGTGCACGAGAGGCCACTTCTGTCCCAATCCGTCCCAATCCGATGATGCCCAGTGTCTTTTTAAATAACTCTATTCCAATAAAAGCCTTACGGTCCCATTTCCCTTCTTTCATAGAAGCAGAGGCCTGAGGAAGCGGTCGAGCAGAAGAAAGGAGGTGTGCACAAGTCAATTCTGCCGTAGCAATGGTGTTTCCGCATGGCGCATTAAGCACCGCAATTCCCCGTTCCGTAGCCGCCTCGACGTCAATGTTATCCACCCCAATCCCTGCGCGCCCCACCACCTTCAATTTGGGCGCTCCAGCTAACAATTCCCGAGTTACCTTAGTCTCACTCCGAACTAAAAGCGCATCCGCTTCCATCAACAATCCAGGCAAGTTTTCTTTGTTTTTATGCGAGTCGATGACTTCCATATTCGGCTGCTGCTTCAAAAACAACAACGCAGATTCCACTATCGGATCAGCAATTACTACTTTCATGAGAGTGATGTTAATTTGTTATTCGCAAAAATCAATGATGTTTGGGGAAAACCGCTTTTAATCCCTTAAAAGCGGTTTTCCCCAAGCCCCTTTCCGAAAAGGAGTTCGTTTCGCAACGATAAAATTCCGAATGGAATTTTATTGTTGCGCAAAGGATTCTTTTTTCTGGGGGGAGGGAAGGATTTTTGATCTTTATTTTTAAAAAATAGAGAAAAAGGGATTTTTTAGCATTTTTCGGTTGTTGATAACCAATGCGATGGAAAATTTAATCAAACTGATCAAACCGATCAAACTGAACAAACGAAAGCTAGCTCCCATATGATATAATAGGTAGGCACAGAAAGAAGTTATTTTAAGTTTTGAGTTCGTTGGACTACGCATTCGTGTTCGGTCACGTACGTATGTACGCTCCCTCACACTCACCTCGTCCGCCTGCTCAAAAATTGAACTGATGTTTTCCTGCGGGGTCATGCAGTCATGCAAAGAGGATGGAAAAGTCTTCACTTAGTCCGCCTGCTCGAAAAAAATTAAGCTAACCTCTTTCTGTGGACGATAAGGATTCTATTACACAAAAACCTAAAAAACATAAAAGATTATGAAAAACAAATTACATTCATATATAACCCGGATCGTTAAGATGATTACCGACTTATCTTTTCGCCGAAGAAAAATTGAAAAATTTATCTTCGGCGACAATCGCTTTTCTTTGGAAAGTGCGAAAACCTTCCTTTTCTCGCGAAAAGAAAGGTTTTCGCAACTTTTTTCAGCCTCCTTTTTACTTTATGTATTGCATTTTTAATAAAGAAGCTAGAATGGAAAAGTGATGAAACAGAAATATTCAGTTAATGTAGAGGGTCTAGGAATAACGATCTCTACGGGCTCGATAGCGAAGCAAGCAAATGGTGCGGTTACGATACAATTAGGGGAGACATCCGTTTTTGTAAGTGCGGTAGCGGCCGCGGCGGTGAAGCCCGATCAAGATTTTTTCCCTTTGACGGTAGATTATAGGGAGAAGTTTTCGGCGGCTGGGCGTGTTCCCGGAGGATATATTAAGAGGGAAGGCAGACCTAGCGAGAAGGAGATCTTAATTTCACGTTTGTGTGATCGTCCTTTGAGGCCGTTGTTTCCAAAAGGGTTTATCAATGAGGTTCAGGTAATGGGAATGCTGTTATCTGCTGACTTGACCAATGAACCAGACGTGTTGTTCGTGAATGGCGCTTCTGCGGCCATGATGTGTTCCGATATTCCTTGGGACGGTCCTATTGGTTGCGTGAGAGTCGCTGAAATCGATGGCAAATTTATAGTCAATCCTACCAACGAGGAGATTTTTGAGTCTCGTTTAGATTTAGTGTACGTTGGTAATGAAAAGGATATGATGATGATCGAAGGGAGCGCCGATCAATTACCAGAGGAGCGCTTTATTGAAGCACTTGAATTTGCTCATTCTCATATCCAAGCTATCATCAAGGCCCAAAAAGAATTGGCTCAGATGGTAAATAAGGCAAAAAAAGAATTTAAGCTGTATACGGTTGATCCAAAAGTATTGGCGACTGTTGAAAAATTGGTTGGAGAACGTTTGTCAAAAGCTGTGTTCCAAGATAATAAAGCGGCTCGTCGCGATGCCGTCGCTGCACTTAAGGAAGAAGCAGCCGCTGCTGTCGAAACTCAAATGGGAGAGGAATTTGATCCGAATCAGATTCGCTTGGCCTTTGGGGAATTAGAAGAGTGTTTGTACAGGAACAGCATTCTTGATGAAGGCAAACGCGTTGATGGACGAGGCGTGAAGGATCTTCGGTCTTTATCTTGCGAGGCAGGCGTATTGCCACGAGTCCATGGATCTGCGATCTTTGAACGCGGAGAAACTCAGGCCTTAGTGACTGCAACCCTTGGCAATAGTAAAGATGTGCAGGAACTAGATGCTTTGACCGGCGGAGCGAATGCAAAATCGTTTGTTCTTCACTACAATTTCCCTCCATTTTCTACAGGAGAGACGGGACGTATTGGCGCGACCGGGCGTCGGGAAGTGGGACACGGTGCCTTAGCGGAGCGCTCATTATTGCCGATCGTTCCTCCGGAAGATGAATTCCCTTATTCCATTCGCATAGTATCCGACATTTTAGAATCAAATGGTTCTAGCTCAATGGCTTCTGTTTGTGGTGGCTGTTTGGCTTTGATGGACGCTGGCGTTCCCATTTTGGATGCAGTTGCCGGCATATCTGCAGGATTAGTAACTAAATGCGACGATAATGGTAATATAACTAAGCACGTTGTCTTGACAGATATCCTTGGCGCAGAAGACCATTACGGAGACATGGATTTCAAAATTGCAGGTACGCGTACCGGTATAACTGGATTCCAATTAGACCTTAAAATCAAGGGCTTGCCCATTGAAATTGCAAAAGAAGCCATTTTAAGAAATAAGGATATGCGCATGCAAATCCTGGATGTCATGGCTAAAGAATTGCCAGAACCACGCAAAGAACTCCGCCAACACGCTCCACGGATCCATCAAATGAAGATAGATCCAGATAAGATCGGTGCGTTAATTGGCCCAGGAGGGAAAAATATCAAGCGCATTACGGAAGTCACTGGAGCACAGATTGATATCAATGAGGACAATAGCGGTAATCTGCTGGTTTTCGCAACTAGCAAAGAATCTTTAGATCGTGCGGTTGCTGAAGTCTCCTTGGTGGTAAGCGAGATAGAAGTAGGCAAAACCTACAGAGGTATGGTGAAGTCTACCAAAGAATTTGGTGCTTTTGTCGAATGTATTATCGGAAAAGAAGGCCTTGTTCACATCTCTGAATTAGCCGAGGGACGCGTCAATCAAACGGAAGATGTCTGCAAAGTCGGTGATATCTTAGATGTAAAGTGTATCGGCGTTGATGAAAAAGGTCGCGTACGCTTAAGCCGCAAAGCCGTTCTTTGCGAACAGCAAGGGATCCCGTACGAAGTCCAAGAACGCCAAGAGAAACATTCTCGCGCTCCTCGTGGACACCACGGTTATCACGAAAGAGATCGAGGAGGGGACAACCGTAAACGCTCCCGCGATCGCTATTAGGTGATTTTTTTGAGGAAAACCCATTTTGGTCCCCCAGAAAGTGTTTTCCCCAACTGAAAAACATTATTTCAGTTTTCGAGTTCGTTGGGCAGCGGATTCACACTTCCTCACGTACGTTAGTACGCTCGGTCGTGTTCACCTTGCCCGCCTGCTCGAAATCCTGAACTAAAGTTTTTCAGCGGCGTTTTGGAGATCTGAGTAAAAAAGATTCGTATCGTCTGTCTGCTCCAAACCTTGAACTAACATTTTTCTGACCCCTTTCCCAAAAGGAGTTTTGCATGTTTTCGCGCAAGTACCTCCTTTTCGGAGGGGGGTTGAACTGCTTTTGAAAAAAGAGTTTAGTTTAATGTTTCGAGCAGGCGGGCAAGGTGAACATGAAGGAGCGTACTAACGTACGTGACCGAATGTGAATCCGTAGCCCAACACACTCGAACTTTAAACTAAACTCTTTTTCTGGGTGACCAAAAAACAGTTCTCCCCCAAAATCCAATATGAAGTCATTGAATGTAAAGTTTATTGATGGAGGCGAGTGTGCGAGGGCTATTGTACTCAGGGCCTTGTCGTTTGATTATGAGGTTAGGGAAGGGGATACGCCGTCGGTGGTCTTTTTTTCTGATGACAAGTTGGCGAAGCATAAGGCATTCCGTGATTGTCTGAAGATATATGTAGCCATTGAATACAATTATCCCAATTATGGGCTATGTGATTATTCGCTTGGCTTTTTACCGTTGTCTACGTCTAAAAATCTCCGGTTACCTGTTTATACGTGGGAAGACAAGGGGAGTGAGCTGGTTAAGGGCGAAAATGAATGGAAAAATGTTATTCAATCCAAAGACAAGTTTTGTGCATTTGTAGTATCCAATGGAAATAAAAATCGTACGTGGAAGCGTATTTCATTTTTTCATAAATTAAGTAATTATAAGAGAATCGATTCTGGGGGGAGCTTTTTGAACAACGTGGGGCATCGGGTCGATGATAAATTGGCCTTTTATAAGCCGTACAAATTTGTTCTCACATTTGAAAATCAAAAAAATCCTTGGTATACAACAGAAAAACTGGTTCATGCCATGCTTTCCCGGTGTGTTCCCATTTATTGGGGAAATTCTCGGATTGCTGAGGACTTTAACCCCAAGAGCTTTATCAATGTGGGCGATTTTAAAAATGACGAAGAGGCCATTCAATATATTATGAAAGTAGACGAAGACCTTGCCTTGTTCGAAAAATATATAAAAGAGCCTTTCTTTTACGGCAATAAACCCAACGAATTCTTCAATATCGAGCGTCTCAGAAACTTTCTATCCCACGCCATCGAAGGTCCTCGTAATAGGAGAGAATTTTTCGGTTATATCCCCTTCAAGTTGTTGGATATCAAAAAGCGTATACAGCCCTACTATGAAAAGGTTTTAAGGTAATGACGTTTTTTCGGGGAAACCCATTTTGGTCACCCAAAATAGGTTTCCCCAAACCCCTTCCGAAAAGGAGGTTGTTGCGCGGATAAAAATTCCTTGCGGAATTTATATCCGCGCAGAGGATCTTTTTAAGAAATTTGGAAACAGATATATCCTAGATATATCTTCTCAAAAAAACTTTGCGCTAGAGTGAAATTACATAGGAATTTTACTCTAGCGCAACGATCTCGTTTTCGGAAAGGGGCTTGGGGAAAACGCTTTTAGGTGACTAAAAGCAGTTTCCCCCAAAATTCTACCTACGCTATAAATTTTTTGATGCGTTGTTGAACGCGGGTTTTCCCTAGGACGCGTATTAGGCCGTAGATGCCGGGGCCTACGTTGGTTCCGGAGACAGCTAGGCGTACGGCATGGATATAATCGCCGGTATTGACGTTTTTGGATTCGGCTAACTTTTTGATTCCCGGTTCCAATTCCGATTCAACCAATGCATTTAAAGGTTCGATGAATGCCAAGAACTCTTCTAAGCGCTCATTAACGTTTCCTTTTTTCATCACTTTTTCTTTGGCTTTTTCATCAAAGGGATAATTTTCCGTGAAGAAATAACCTACGAAGTGAGGAACATCCTCTAAGCCTCTGACCTTTTCTTGGCAAATGGACAGGACATCTTTAATGTAGTCCTTGTCTGTGTTTTCATCTATCACTTTCGATGAAAGGAGGATAGGTTTTACTTTATCGACGAAAGAATCCAAGGGGAGGTGTTTGACGTATTCACAATTGATGAACGCCATTTTCTTTTCGTCGAAGTGGGCGTTATTCTTATTAACATTTGCAATGTCAAATAGTGAAATAACTTCCTCTATTGGAAGTATTTCGCGATCTTCTTTTGGAGACCAGCCCAATAAACAAAGGAAATTACGGACCGCTTCTGGCAAGAAATGGCGCTGCTGATACTCTTCAATCAATGCACCTCGATCCCTTTTGCTCATTTTTCCTGGTCCATCTGATTTTAAAATGAGAGGAATGTGCGCATAAATGGGAGGCGTCGCTTCAAAGGCTCTGAAAAGCTCCATATGCTTACTCGTGTTGGATAGATGGTCTTCTCCACGAATAACATGTGTTATTTGCATCGTAAGGTCGTCTATGACATTCACTAAATGAAATACAGGGGTTCCATTGGACCGCACAATTACAAAATCTTCCTCTTCCTTGCGTTCGACGCGTCCACGTATGGCGTCGTTAATAACCTGTCCTTCTCCAGATATTTTTAGCCAAAGTGCGCCTTCTTTTTCATACGCCCGGCCACTTTCTTTGAGCTTTGTTATATACTCCTCATAAATATGGCCTCGCTGACTCTGAAAATAGGGGCCAAAATTTCCTCCCTTTTCAGGGCCTTCATCCCAATCCATACCCAGCCACCGCAGTCCATCCAAAATAACTTGCAAGAATTCGGGCCGATCGCGTTCTTTGTCAGTGTCTTCGATCCGAAGGACAAATGTGCCTTTTGTGTGCCTTGCGTACAGCCAGTTAAAAAGGGCCGTGCGGGCACCCCCTATGTGAAAAAAACCCGTCGGACTTGGTGCAAATCGAACTCTTACGTTACTCATAATGCCTTTCAATTTTCTAAACGAACCAAATTCTTTACACAATTACCCCACTCGCAAGCAAATTTTAGGGGAACTGCTATGGTAAGTTAAGTTTCTCTTGACGATGCCGGAACCCCTTTCTTTTTGAGGTAAAAAAGAAAGGGGTTCCGGACCTCCTCTAAGAAAAACCAATGATCGGGCTAAAAAATCTTAAAAGTTCTTTGAATTTGTTTAGCCCGATGGATTGCATTCATATTCTTGAAAATAACCATTTACTCATGTCAATAGATTACAAAAGCGTTCCTCAGGCTTTATTCGGCGATCGAAATCGTAAGATTTTGATCGCCGAATGATCGCTTTTCTTTGGAAAGTGCGAAAACCGTTTCTTTTCTTGTGAAAAGAAAGGTTTTCGCACATATCTATTAAATATGGCAAAGAATTTGATTTTTATTATGGCAGGCGGTCGTGGGGAGCGTTTCTGGCCACACAGCAGGCAAAAGAAGCCAAAGCATTTGTTGCCCATTGTCGGAGACAAGCCGATGCTTTCTCAGACCGTTGACCGCCTCACTCCGATAGTTCCGCTTGAGAACATTTATGTCATGACTAATCGTGAACAACGTGCTTCAATTCTAGAAAGTTGTCCTGAAATCAAGCCCTCTAATGTCATTTGTGAACCTGTTGGCCGCGATACTTCTGCTGTCGTTGGATTGGCCATGCTGATTGCTGAGCAACAGGGAGACGATGCTGTGTTTTCGATGTTGCCTGCGGATTCGGTAATTCATGACTCCCAATCTTTTAGCTCTAATTTAAAGCAAGCATTCAGTATTGCCTCTGCTAACGACGTTTTTGTTACACTCGGGATTACTCCCCATTTCCCTGCAACGGGTTATGGCTACATTAAACAAGGCGAGGAATTTCTATCAACGGGAGCCTATCGCGTCGAAAAGTTTGTTGAAAAACCTAATTCGGAAACGGCGCAACAATATCTTGCGGAGGGAAATTTTCTGTGGAATGCAGGGATTTTCGTTTGGAGCGTAAAAGCCATACGGACCGCATTTGAGTCGCTAGCCCCCGACATTTACGCGTTTTTGGCAACAATGCGCCAGGAGCTCAAATTAGGAGACCCGCTCGATAATGTGCTGGAAAAACATTTTCACCTTATCCGGAAAATTTCCATCGATTACTCGGTTTTGGAAAAATCATCGAACGTTGTCGTTATTAAGGCCGCCTTTGACTGGGACGACGTTGGTGAATGGACCGCCCTTGCCCGTCATTACCCGTCAGACGCTAACGGTAATGTCATAAAAGGGATATCTCTTCTCGAAAACAGCAACAGAAATATCGTCGTTACCGATCAAAACCATCTCATCGCCCTCCTCGGCGTCGACGACCTCATCGTCGTTCATACGCCCGATGCAACCCTCATTTGCCCCAAATCCCAGGCCCAAAATATAAAACAACTTGTGGCCAATATGCCAAAAAATCTCCTCTAGCTGAAAGCTGTTATTTTAAGTTTCGAGTTTGTTGGACGTCGGATTCGGGCTCAGTCACGTACGTATGTACGCTCCCTTGCCCTCCCCTTGTCCGCCTGCTCGAAATCTTAAACTAACAGCTTTCATCGGGTCTACTGGAAAGGAGGAAAAGTTCATGTTCGCCTTGTCCGCCTGCTCAAAATCTTAAATTAACCCTTTTCTGCGGCGTTATGGGGAGCTCAATGAAGGTAAGCCAAGTCGTGGTCGGAAACTTTTCTTTTTGCGCGCCAAGGGGTTGGTTTTTGTAACGACTTTTATTGCCTAGCATCCTAGAAAAATGTCAGTTCGATTTTTCGAGCAGGCGGACGAGGCGAACATGAGGGAGCGTACATACGTGAGGAAGTGTCACCCTGCAAAACTTGAAATAACTTCTTTCCCTGAGCTCCTTAAAGGCCGTTTTCAAAAGTACCATTCGAAAGAAGAACTTTGCGCGAGAGTAAAATTTGTAAAATTTACTCTCGCGCAAAAACGTAGAAAACTCCTTTTCGGAGGGGGCGTGGGGGAACGCTTTTGGGGGACCAAAAGCAGTTCCCTCACATTTTTCTAAAGTAATGGAAGGAGACAATAGAGAGGGTGGCCGATTGGAGATGGCGGAGTTTGAATGAATGCTGTTCGATTTTTTGAGTGAGGGCCTCTGGCGGGTAGAAGGCAAAGACGGAGTCTCCGAGGTGTTTATACGGGGCCTTGAGTCCTAGCAGTTGGCCGAGGATGTTCGGAGCGATGGATTTTAAATACCAGAAGTAGATGGGACGCAAACACTTCAAGGGTTGAGAGAATTCTAAAATAAATAGGTGGCCATTGGGCTTTAGGATCCGGTGGATTTCCTTCAGTGCCTGTGTCTGGTTTTGGAAGTTTCTGAACCCAAATGAGATTGTTACAATATCTGTCGATTGATCTGGTAAAGGCAGGCTTTCTGCGTTCCCTTCTAAGAACTTGATGCTCAATTGCTTGTTTGCTTTATTTTTTGCAATTTTTAACATTTCTGGGCAAAAATCAATCCCGATAACTTCTGTTGAGGGATAGGCTTTTTTTAATAAAAATGTCAACTCTCCTGTGCCACAGGCTAAATCCACTATTTTTTCTATAACACCTTCTCTACAAACCGCTTTTATCTGCTTAATTAGCTTCCTTCGCCAAAGCAAGACCGCTCCAAAGCTCATGATGCGGTTAACCGTCTCATAGTACCTCGCTATGCGACCAAAATACGACTGAATTGTAATATCATTCATGGTTGGTAGAGCTTCCGGAAACCTTTCTTTTTAATGCGAATGCGGTCGGGGAAACTGCTTTTAGTCGCCTAAAAGCGTTTCCCCGAACCCCTTCCGAAAAGGAGTTTATTCCGAGAGAGATGAATTTTTTCAAATTCATCTCTCTCGGAATGAGGGTAATTATAAATGACGTTACCTATTGATAATTAATGAATAAAACGAATTCACCTTTTAAGGCACTTTTCTGAATGAATACTCGCGCAAGGATCTCCTTTTCTGAAAATGGGTGGCCTCAAAACACTTCGCACTAAACGAGTGGTGCCCGGGGAGGGAGTTGAACCCTCACGACATTACTGTCAAGGGATTTTAAGTCCCCAGCGTCTACCATTCCGCCACCCGGGCTAAATAAAAACAAACAACTAGTAAAACTCTTTGTTTTTAAAAATCAATTTTTCTTTTTACAAAATTAAAAATAATTGTAAAAGTGCTAATTTTTAAGGACCATAGACGTGAAAAGATGCGAAAACCTTTCTTTTCGCGAGAAAAGAAAAAAACGTATAAAAAGTCGCGCTTTCCAAAGAAAAGCCATAGTGCGCGAACAAAAGGCTACGCTTTTTTTCGCGCAAAGGGGTTGATTTTTGTAACGACTTTTATTGCCTATGCTATATTCTTAATTGAGTTTACTGTAGAAGCGTAAAAAAGAACCTTGCCCAAAGATAAAATCTATAAAATCTTGTCTTTGAGCAAAAACGGAGAAAAACGCCTTTTCGGAAAGGGGGCCAAAAATGGGTTTTCCCCAAAAAAAGAAAGTTTAAGATATGCAAGCGATGATATGGGTAGCTGGACTGATTGTGAGCGAGGGTAGGGTGTTGTTACTGCACCGATCGAACACGGGTTTTGGGGATGGCTTTTGGAGTTTGCCCGGAGGGAAAATAGATTCTGGAGAAAAGCCTTCCGAGGCCATTAAGAGAGAGATTTTTGAGGAGATTGGAATTGACGCAACCTACCGGTTTTCTTGTGTGGTGCATTATACGGATTTTGTGCCATGTTCCCAAGCTGATGAGGATAAGCCGATTATTGACCTGATGGGCTTTTTCTTTTGCGCGCAAAAATGGGTTGGGTCTATTGAAAACAAAGAACCTCACAAACATTCTGACTTAAAATGGTTTCCCCTAGAAGCCCTTCCTTCAAACTTATTACCTATAGGTAAAATCGCCATTGCAAACTACCTCAACGACCTCCCTTATTCTGAAGCTGGTTTTGTTCGTAATAGTGCGAGTCTTACTGTGGTATAGTTAAATGGATTGAGAATGGAGATGCGGAAACCTTTCTTTTTGAGGTAAAAAAGAAAGGTTTCCGCGCCTTCCAAAGAAAAACCAATGATTTGGCGCTTAAAGTCTTAGTGTCCACGTTCCTTTTTAAGTGAAAAAAAGAAAGGGTTTCTGCACCTCCATTCTCAATCTATTTAACTATAGTCAATTAAAAATTTATGGATACAAATAGATGGTTGTTTCCAAGAAAATGAAGAAATCTAATCCCATCCGGCTAAACAAATTCGAAGAATTTTTAATATTTTTTAGCCGGATCATTGGTTTTTCTTGGGGGAGGTCCGGAACC
>MIDO01000024.1:11840-18672 GCA_001831055.1 Verrucomicrobia bacterium GWC2_42_7
TCAATAGAAATTTAATTTACTAGCCATAGCTTCTTTATCTTTTGGACAATTGCTCAAGTTCTTCTTGAAGCCGGCTGAAAGCCTCTTCTAGCTGATCTACTTGTTGTTGCATCTCTATCTGTTGTTGCATTTCCTCTATGGTGGGTGTCCCTGTTTTCGGTTCTTCTATAAAATTTCTATAACTTTTTATTTTTTCTTCTTGAAGCTGGGGGTCAATCGCGGGAGATGCTACAGGGAGGTTTTGTAAGGATGCTTGGATGAACGCCTTTCCTGGATGGATCGGCGTATAGTATGAACGGGATCCATATCTTAGAATAGGCTTAGTTGCATCCCTGCGTCTATTGTTAACTGCGATGAGATAATAATTTTCATCGATACCTTTCTTAAAAACCCCTCCACCACTGTCACCGTTAGCGAGAGTTGAATTTAGCGGAATCTCGATTTCTTCAAGGAAGAGGCTTTCGTATATAAGGCTCTTATTCCACCATTCAATTCCTTTTAACGCTACGGCTCCCGCCCTCCTTTTCCAGTCGCAGGCATTCGTCTGAATCTTTTGATCTGGCTCAAGTGTTTTGAAGGATTCCCCAAATCCCGATATGAAACAGAGGCCGGGATCTCTTAATTCGCTCCAATCTAAAGGGATGGGGTCACAGGCTAGAGCCGCTTCATTTTCTTGGGATAGAGCAAGCAGCGCTATATCTTTATCTGGATGGTTTGATAAATCTTGCTTTCGTATCAATTCGTACGGACACGGAATCGGGAACAATACTTGATTTTTATTCAAGATAAAGAGATTGTAGCCATTCCAAATGACGATATCGTTACCAGGTTTCTCAATAATATGCCGTGCTGTTATAATTGATCTTGCGTTGGTTTCTTTGTCTACAATGTAAGTCCCCGAGCCTAAGGATGTCATTGAAAAATCAGTGATACCATTCCATTGAAATACCATCACACAAACGCTGGCGGGGAATTGGTCTCCAAGTGACAGAAAATCATGAGCATTGGAATTATGCGAACCGACAATCCCAGAGGCGAAATGATGGGACTGAATAAAAATCAAAAAAAATGGCCAGAGTTTTGTCATTGTCTCTGACCGTTCTGTCATACTCCTCGCTTAGGGTCAAATTATTTATTTCAATTGGCCCAATTCTTCTATCTTTCTCACTAACTCCTTCTTTTGGTCATAAATTGACTTTAATCTGTTGCAAAAAGTAATGCTTTCTTTTTGTTCGGGGGTTCTATCTTTTTCCTCAATTTTGACAAGGCTATCGCCTATAGCATTTGCACGTTCTGTAAACGCTTTACTTCCATTAAAATCCAGGGAAAGAGCGTCCTTGCCTGTGGTCATGCCCTTATCAAGAAGGAATTGAGGAATGGGAGTTTTCTCAAAAACATACACAGAGAACCGATAAGAATGAAACAACCTTGTGAATGGGGTTAAATCGATTGAAGGGGTTCCCATTACAGTTGATATCGGGTCCTCTTGCCAAAATGCAGCATTGAACTGCAGGGCTTTGCTTGTAGGCATCAATTCTTTCACTCGGAATGAACCTCCAGCCCCTAGGACATTTTCAGATAGAAATTTATTCGCTGAAATAAAATCCAAGTTGTTTAAAGAGACAGCAATGTCTTTTACTTTTTGTATGGGTTTGCTGGTCCGAGTAATACTGTCATTTAAGAAATTTATAAGTGTAAGATATTGCTCATCATCGTAAGAAGTCGCATGCACAGACCTGAGATCAAATAGCATTTCCAATAGTCGTTCTTGACGGATATCGAGCGTTACTTGAGCCTTTTCTGCTGATAGAGTCTGCTGTTGTGTCTCTTTTATCAGTGGTTCTAATTCTGGGAGATATTGGCTCAACGGAGGCAAGGATCCTCCTATCATTTGTTGTGGGGTTGTTACCTGCTCTAATAGAGACCCTAATTCTTCAGAAAAATTGCCTTTTTGCTCGAGCTCTCCTAGTAATTCATCAATGTGTTCGATTAGGTTTTTGAGTTTGTTGCTATAAATCATCTTATTTTTTTTGACCTCGCTCAAATCAATGGATTCGAGCTTTGTTTTGATATTAGCAAATGCGATACGAACTTTATCTAAAAATTCTTTACTGTAAGAAGTTTTACAGTCGGCCCTATTTTTGCAACTTTCCAACTTTGCTAGGATTACTGTGTCGGTACAAACAATCTCAGGTTCTTTATTCAATGGGAAATAACGCTCTTCTGCATTTGGAGTTTCAGCGTCAAATTTATCCTCTGCTAGGCCTTTTTCTTTCCTGAGTCTCTCTAATTCTTTATTTGCTTTGGCCATTCCTTGAATTAGAAAATCTATTCTTGATTGGAGTTTCTCCAATTCAGCTCTATTTGCCATCACTCCCCTGAGGCCTTGTGGAATAAAGCCCATCTCAGAAAGGCCCGCACCCGATTCTAGCTTTTGCCTATCTTCGTTATACTTTGCAAGCTTGGCGCTTAGTTTCTTTGCGAAATTCCCATCTCGACCGCATTCATTAAACGCCTTTTCGATTGCGTTGATAAGTTCTTTCAAATTAGCTAAGTATTGGTCTCTGCTTGAAGAGTTTTTTAAAGCCGCTTTTTTCGATTCGATGACGTCCTTGTGTACTTTGTAATACAGAGGGTGGTTAAATCCAAAAGAAAACGAACAAAAATTGAGAATAATAAAAAGTATAATAAAACAATTTTTCATATTTTTATATATTTTTATATATTGAAGTTAAAACGAGTAACTGAAGTTAAAACGAGTAACTGAGTTTAGCTAACGCAGTTAATGCTTTTAGCCGAGTGTTTAAACGCGAATAACTCTGCATGTCTGGGTTTATATCAATTTTTTGATAAGTGACATGGTGTACTTCCATTCCCAAACGCCAGTGTTCTGAAATAGCACGCTCAACACCCAATCCACAAACGAAGCCATATAGCCGTTTTGACTTGGCTCCATTATAATAATCAGGGCCGGCTATTGCTACTGTGTTTACTTTGTACTCAACATTTAGAGTCTGGGTGCCTAAAAGGCAATATAAAAACCATTTTTCGCAACAAACAAACCCTAACTTGGCTCGCATGCCTAATGTGATATTACTGCGACTATTTAACGTCAAATTATAATCGCATCCATCAATTTGGTTTACGGAACATGTTGAGGAAAAAGAATCGTAAGCGATAGTGCCTTCAATAGCGGTAGAAAAGTTATTTTGGCATCGATGAAAATAACCAACAGCAACTCCATTGAAGGAATTTGTGTTATTCATCTTGTAGTTGTTATTGATTGTGGTTTCGTTGGAGCTTTTTTCTAGTCTTTTACCGTAGCTATTTGTAACTCCAGTGAAAATGCTGCAAAAGACTTCATTGGATTTATAATCTCCTTGGCTTACCGTCATGAAAACTGCATTAATCAATATAAGCAGGGATATGTTTTTTCTCATAGGAGTACGACGTAAGGAACGTTAGGGTAATCATACCCTCTAAATCCTTACAAGGGTAAAACTAGCCAGTCATAGGGAGTCTACAAGTAAAATAATACCAGAAACCTTTCTTTTCCATCAAAAAGAAAGGTTTCTGGATGTGTCCGCGTAAACTAATCTATATACTACCCTTGATTTCTCAATAGGGTTTGGACCCCTTGACTGGTCTTATCGGCAACTTTTGAAAGGAGGTCATTGAAAATGGAGTATTCGGTTACAAGCATTTGTGTTTGGAGGATCTTTGCCATGGAAAGGGATTCTGCCGATTTCATCTGAAAAACACCTTTCACCTTGTTTGAAATATCGATGTAGTGTTGGCTGGTATTTTTCAATGATTCAAGGATTTTGTCTCCAGGTAATGCAGAAGGGGTTTCTGCAATTTCCATCGAATTGAGTTCTACGGGATTCGGCTCGGCAGTATTTGGAGATTCGAGAATATTGTTAAATTTAATGACTTCTTCGTTCGAAATTTCTCGAAAAGAGGGTACTGCGGATATCGAGTTACCTGTAACACGGATAGCGTCTGTAGATAGGGCATGAGCACTACCCCTGAGCGAATTTGAAACCTGATCAATTTCTGGGAACATAAGCGTAAAGAGGGTTTATAATTAACACACTTGAGAATGGAGGCGCGAGAACCTTTCTTTTTGTGCGAACAGAAAGAGGCTCTGACCTCGCGTCTTCCCGTCAACCATAACTCGAGGAATCATAGGCAAGTTTAGCTGGCAAAGGGACTATTTTCTTAAAATCCTGAAGATCTCTGAGTATAATATCGCCTTGTGTAACAGAAAGTTGAGGGTTGTTTTCTGCGGAAAGTGGATTTGAGACAGAATCAGATATATTGGCCTTTATTCCTAAAAGAGAATCAAGTCGCGCAACGTCCTGGTGGAATGCCTGAATGGTCTCTTGCTCAAAGGAATCTTGTCCCTCGTTCTTTATCAACGGAGGGGGGAGGTTGTTCGCTATGCGTTCAATTTCAGGTGACAATGACATAGGACGAATGTGATCCCAGAAAACGGGACACCTCCGAAAAGACTATTTTTTGAAATGTTTTGATATTGATATACTTGCGAGTAAATAATTTTTCGAAAAATTAGTTACTCGCATTATCTCCTTTTCGGAAAGGGGGTTGGGGAAAACCGCTTTTGGGGGACCAAAAGCCGTTGTCCTCAAAAAAGGTCCTGTATTAAGCGGCTGTTTTTTTATTATCTTCTAAAATGCTCTTTGCGAGGGCGACAGCCTCTTTGTTAGTGTTGTTTTTTATGACCTCGTTAGCGATGGTTTCACTCTCCTTAATGAGGTTTCCCGCTTTAAACATTAGGGCTAAGAAGCTTTTGGCCAAGTCATTAGACGGGTTTTTGTTTATAAGTTTGATGAGCATTTCAGCAGGTTCCTTGAACTTGCCTAAGGAGAAGAACATGCTTATAGCTGTGGCTATAGTAACTTCCTCACTATTAGGTCTGACAGCTTGCAATCCTTCGAAAATGTCTTTGGCCTTAAAGGCCATGCTACAACCGGTTGCTACATAACCGACTTGCATGAGGAGTTGCAGGAGTTCTTTGGGTATTTCCAGCTCACGTTGAACAGAGGGTGTATTTGCTTGCATAGATTAAAAGGGTTTGCGATTAGTGGATGTTTTGTACACTGCTTTTTGCAGCGTCCCCAACGGAACGTACTACGCTAGATAGCATGCTAGAAGAAGCAGCCCACCCTTGAGTCGCCACCTGAACAGCAAGAATATCGGCTTGGTTGAGATCAGAAGGGGCTTTGTTTTGTAAGTTTGCGATGGACTCCTTAATGCCCTTTTCACCTGAACTAAGAAGACCTCCAATACCTTCTTCTGAAGATATAGAAGCCATCGATGTCGCCCAATTACTGGTGCTGTTACTTATAATAGAATTTATGCTATCTGTATTAGCCATATATGTTATGAGTTAAAAGTTTTTATACATTCTTCAGCCTGCAAGAGCGCGTGCTTCAGTTTTTTGAGGGCTTCGAATTCAGCAGAAGACAAGCCACTCTCCATTTTCTGTTGGAGCCAAACTTTGTATGAATCCAACTGATTCACGACATCACGTCTATAATCTCCTGACTTATCCTCAAGGAGACGTTGTTCCATTTCGATCATGGTAATCCTATTATTTTTATCATTCATTATAAATCTTCCATCCTGATAGTTAGCTTTTCGTTGTTCTTTTCTAGCGAGATTCCTTCCGGCTCGATTTTTATTATTTTATAACCACTCGGAAGGGTTGATCCCTCAAGAAATTTTGTGCCACCCCTGGATACAATCCAACTAGTGCCATCATTTCCTAGCGTTACGCTTTCTGTCTCAACTCCAAAAAAATTCTTCTTTAATTTTTGAGAAGAGGCGATGTTCACTTGTGTTTTGATTGGGAAAAGAGAAGAAAAGGTCGTGCGGATTTCTTTTTGGGCAGAAATCCAATTCGAACTAATACTTTTATCAATAGAGCCCTTTAAATAAAGCCCTTCAGCGAGAGGATATATTTGGATGTACGGGACAATGTTATACTTATTTAAGATAACTTGTACTAAATTCTTGATCTTTTCAGGAGTAAGCACGGCTTCTTCAATTTCTTTAAGTCCTGCTACTTCCCCCAAAAGGCGTTCTTTGATCTTTGGAAGGGCATTTTCGTCAAAGATGTACCCGGAGAGCTTAATGGAACTAGGATTAGCAGAGGGCTCTGCTTTCAAGCTGCTTTTGAGAAAATTAAGCGTATCTTGGGCACTTTCAACGATTGCCTCCTGTGCCCATACTTTCATTTTCACTTCTCGGGCCCCCAAATCCTGGGTAAGCGTTTTTAAAAGTGTTTTTTTCTCACGCGTTAACACATAGCCCGTGAAGAAGATATAACCGTTTTCTTTTTCAATTGTTACCTTTTCTGGAGGGACTAATTGGCTTTTTATAACTTCATTAAGAGCTGATATCAGCTTCTCTTCTCTGACTTCAGGCGGATCATCAGGTGTGACTAAGGGACGTGGAAATAAAAACCTAAGTGAAAGAAAAGCAACAACTAAGATAAGGAATGTAAAAAATAAAAACGATAGAAGTGTTTTTTTTCCAGACAAAGACCCTTTAGTCGGTTGCAAAGGTCTGGTTAGCTTCTCTTCTGACTCACTTTGCGATGACAAAGCGGCAGTATCTCCAGGAAGAGAAGGGGAGTCAGGTTGGATAGCAGGTGCAGATTGTACGGAAATCTCTGGCCAGGTTTGATTATCCGGCCCAATTGTTAAGTATGTGGACCCCAAAAGAATAAATTGAAAAGGAGCCACTTCCGATTCCCCTGCATCAAGAAGCTTGCCATTTAGATAAGTTTTATGGTTATCCAAAG
>MIDO01000025.1 GCA_001831055.1 Verrucomicrobia bacterium GWC2_42_7
TCTTCACACAACCGGAGCAGCCCGCACCATCGACCGTGTTATCGACGTTTTTCCCCCAAATAGCAAAGAGTATATACGAATTCAACTCGCGTCCAACCTCATCGCCGTCATTTCTCAAGCGCTTTGCAAAAAAAAGGGCGCTGGCCGCGTCGCTGCCTTCGAAATCATGATCCGTACAGATGCCATCGGGGCCCTCATCCGCGATAACAAAACCTTCCGCATCCTCTCGGAAATACAAACAGGCGGCAAATTGGGAATGATCACCCTCGACTCCTCTCTCGTCAATCTTTACAAAAACGGCCTCATCAGCGAATCCGAAGTCCTCCTCCACGCCCAAAACCCCTTAGAAATCCGCCGGGAACTCCTAGCGGAATCTTAAGGAAGAAAGGGAGTTCCTCGCGCAAGGGCTGCTTTTAGGTCGAAGCTGACTAGAAAAACATGATTCCAATTTTCGAGTGTGTCGGACATCGGACTCAGACTCAAAAAATTGAACTCATGCTTTCCACCCCCTTTCTTCCTTACCTCAAAAAGAAAGGGTTTCCGTCATCGTCAAGAAAAATTGAATTTACCATAATATGAAGCAAATAAACCTTATCGGAAGAGGCCAAAGGCCGTACCTCGTGGCGGAGTTATCGGGCAACCACGAGCAAAATATCGAATTGGCGAAAAAGATGATCTTGGCAGCAAAGGAATCCGGAGCAGACGCCGTAAAACTCCAAACCTACACTCCCGATACGATCACGTTGCCAGTAAAAAATGATTATTTTAAGCTCAATAACGGCGGGCCGTGGGATGGGTCTTACTTCTACGATCTATACAAACGTGGGTTCACCCCTTGGGAATGGCATGCAGAGCTCTATCAGTACACTCAACAACTTGATATAACACTATTTAGCACACCATTCGACGAGACCTCTGTCGACTTTTTAGAAAAAACAATCCACCCTCCAGTCTACAAAATCGCTTCCTTCGAACTCGTCCATATCCCCCTACTAAAGAAAGTCGCCCAAACAAAAAAACCCGTCATCCTCAGCACAGGAATGGCAACCGAAAACGAAATTAGGGAAGCTGTCGATACGCTTCGCTCAAACGGATCACCTCAAGTCATTCTCCTTAAATGCATTAGCAATTACCCTGCCTTACCCAAGGATCACAATCTTAATACCATAAAAACCCTTTTAGAAAAATTCGATTGCCTCGTCGGACTCTCTGATCACTCCCTCGGAAACGAAATCGCCCTCGGCTCCATCGCCCTCGGTGCCTGTTTTATCGAAAAGCACTTCACCCTCGACCGCAACAGCAGCGGTATCGATAACCTCTTCTCTATTACGCCGCAGGAATTTAAATCCCTGCGCTTAGCCGTAGATACCCTTTCCCAAGCCCTCGGCAACCCCACCATCTGCCCCTCTCCACAAGAAAGAGGCGAATTGCGATCCAGACGCTCCATCTTCATCTCCAACGATATCAAACAGGGGGAACCGCTCTCTCCAAAAAACATAAAAATTGTCCGCCCAGCCGACGGGCTCCACCCGCGCCACTGGGAGTCCGCCCTCGGAAAAAACGCTACCCATGACCTCAGCAAAGGCAACCCACTCCAATTGTCGGATTTCAAATAAGTGTTTTTTGGGGAACTGCTTTTGGCCTCCCAAAAAAGATGTCATAGTAAAACGCATAATGAAAACCTTACGGTTTTTATTATGCGATGGATGAGAAGTCGCCCCAAAACAAAATACTGTATTCATTTTCAATGCGTTTTACTATAGTTTAGGTTTCGAGTGCGTTGGGCAAGGTGAACACGACCGAGCGTACGTATAGCATAGGCAAGTTAAGAATAGACAAGGAGCGAAAACCCTTTCTTTTTCTCAAAAAGAAAGGCTTCAAAATGAGTCCGTGTAAACTATTTTACTATATATGCGTTTTTTTTACTTGATTTGAGCAAAAAATCTGCTTCAAATGTTAATGTCTTTTTTAAGACAAGGCTCATTAGAGCTTAATATTTTTGCCGTAGGGGGACGGGCGCAAAACATAATTAAAAAACACACACCGTGTCCTTCTACGGTAATCCTTTTTGTAGGATTAGTGATACGGCGTTGAGTGAGGTTATGCATGTCGCTTATTCAAAATAAGTAGTGACAACTTTTCCCGTCCAAGTAAAATCAAGGAACTTTTCAATTTAGTTTTTTAAAGTTCAAAACTTGATTACCTTGCAACCCATTCTCCTCGAATGAGATAAAAAAACATCCTTTGTTCGATATTAAAACCTATCGTCTTTGTTGCCTGACAAATAGCTGTTTTTCAGAAAAGGAAGGAATCTCTTTTTGAATGCTTTTGGTTTCTCCGACTTCTTCCCCCAAGACTCCCTTATGTAGTAAACTGAAAAGCTATTGACGCAAAGAGATGATTGTTTTCAAAAACATGAATAAACCCAACCCTATCGGGCTAAATAAATTCAAGGAACTTGTTTGGCCTGATCACTGGGTTTTCTTGAGAAGGTTTAAAGCATCAGTTCATTTTTTGAGAAGGCGGACAAGGGGAACACAACCCAGCCTACACACGTACGTGAGGAAGTTTGAGTCCGATATCCAACACGCTCAAAAAATTGAACTCATGCCTTCCGACGGAAACCCTTTTCATTCCCTCAAAAAGAAAGGTTTCCGGATAGGTCAACTTGAACTGATTTTACCATGCCCATGCAATTTTTTAAAGAAGTGTTTCAGTTAACATTTATTTTCCTCATTTTATTGATGCCCGTGTCGACACTCGCGTATTTGATTGGTGCAATTGGGAGTTGTCCTGCGGAGGACGGGATCAAAGTTGCAAAGAAGGCGTGTTTAGTGGCAGGCGGGATGGGAATTTTCTTTGCTTTAACGGGCTCAAAATTATTTTTATCTTTAGGCATAGGGCTGCCTACATTTAAAATTTTTGCTGGTATCTTGTTGTTCGTGAACGGGTTTTCTCTTTTAAAACTGAAAGGAAACCAACACGTGGCGCCAACTGAATTGAAGAACAAGAAGATCCATACAGACATTGCAATCACACCGCTAGCTTTTCCTTTGTTAACAGGACCTGCTACTATCGGTCAACTCATTGCCTATTATGAGGAAATGAAAACACCATTGGAGCACTTTACATTGTGCTTGGCCATTGTTCTGGCTCTTATTATCAGCTTCTGCCTATTTTATGTCTGCCTAAAACACCTTAATTTGCTGTCCACTCGACTACTGGGCGTCGCCGAACGCTTAACCGGCCTGTTCGCCATCACCCTCGCCACCCAATGTACCATTAATGGCATAAACGGAATCTTGTAGAAGCAAGACTGATGCCTCTAAAAACTGCGGGGAAACCATAGTCCCCCAAAAGCGTTTCCCCGCACCCCTTCCGAAAAGGAGGCAATATGCGCTATAACAATTTCTTTCAGAACATGTTATTGCGCAATATTTCCAGAAAAACATCAGTTCAAATTTTGAGAAGGAGGACAAGCTGATGGCGAAGCAAATGTTTTGCTCCCTCCACATAGCCCCGCTGAAAAACTTTAGTTCAGGTTTTCGAGCAGGCGGGCAAGGTGAATCTTTTTTTACTCAGATCTCCAAAACCCCGCTGAAAAAGTCAGTTTAAGATTTCGAGCAGGCGGACGAAGCGAACATGAAGGAGCGTACATGCGTACGTGACCGAATGTGAGTCTGATGTCCAACGAACTCGAAACTTAAAATTCTTTGCTATGCCACATAGCCCCACAGAAAGATGTTAGTTTAAGCTTTCGAGAAGGCCGACAAGCTGAGTGTGAAGGAGCGTACATCCGTACGTGACTGAACACGAATGCGCCGTCCAACACACTCGAAACTTAAAATAACATCTTTCTGCAAGGGAGGAGTTCCCACAAGCATAGATAATGACTCCCCTTAATCAGGACATGGCCGGAGAATGAGTCGATGATGGGCTTAGCTTCTTCTTTCGTTTTACAGAAAAAAATGCGTTTTTCGGGAAAATGATGGGAGAATAGGCCATCTTTTAGAGCAGCCGCCTTTTCGTCAATGATCACGATGGTTTCGTCATCTTTTTGGTTTTTTGCTATCTTTTCACCGAGTTCAAAGTGGAGTTGATCTGTATTTTTCCCAAGTCCGCCCATGGCTCCAAGAACCAATAACTTACTTTTGCCCTCCGATTGTATTCGAAAGCATTCGATTCGGTCCCATGTGGCTACTGGATTTGCATTATAACAGTCCACATAATAAGTTTTGTTCCCTTCTTCGAAAACTTCGCCTCTATGAGGAGGAGGAGACCATTCCATGAGGCGCTGCTGGATATCACCAGAAGAAACCCCTAATTCGCTGGCCATCAATATCGCTAAACAACCGTTACTGACCATACCGTTTGTCCATTCCGGGACATGAAACAATCGATGGGTTCCCTGTTCCTTGTCCGTTATTTTTAAGAGCATTCCCCCTTTTTCTCTCTCGTAACTGTAACAAAAAACACTGATATCCCCCAAAACATTATCCAAGGACAAAGATTCTCCTTCCTTAAATATGACCGTCTTTTTCACATTCAACTCTTTGACGGCATGCAACTTAAGACATCTAGCAGGAAGGAATATACGCTGCTTTGTGTATTTGGCCAATAAACACTTTTGAGCCGCAATCCCCTCTAAAGACCCCAATCCCTCAAGGTGAACAGGCTCTATGCCCGTGAGCACCATGTAATCGGGTTGCATGCATTCTGCAATCCCTTGCATTTCCCCAACAACACTGATGCCCGCTTCAATAATTGCAAATTTATGTTTCAACGAGTCTATCCCTGTTATAGTAAGCGGCACACCCAGAAAATTGTTGAGATTCACCTTCGTTGCCAGTGTCTGATGCCTCCCTAAGAGCAAGGCTAACAAATCCTTAGTCGAAGTCTTTCCGCAACTCCCAGTCACTCCAATAACCGTCCCTTTAAAAGATTCACGATAACCCCTGGCAATTTTCTGAAACGCCACCAACGTGTCTTCTACCTGCAGCTGAGGTAACGCTATTTTCGGATTTACACGCTCAACAATTGCCCCAACCGCCTCCTTCGCCGCCGCATCAGCCAAAAACTCATGTCCATCGCGCCCCCCCTTCAGGTGCAACGCTAAAAAAACATCACCCGCCTTCAATACACGCGTGTCATTGCAAAAGCCAGTCACAGGCCCCTTTGTCCATTCAAATTTATCTTTCATATAAGGTTTATTTTAAAGATGCGAAAACCTTTCTTTTCGCAAGAAAAGAAAAGGTTTTCGCGCTTTCCAAAGAAAAGCGATCGTCGCGAAAGTAAAATCTATCGATTTTCCTTTCGCGAAAAGCAGATCTTTTTTGCCATCATTGTCCGAAGAAAAAGGTTAATTTAAAAGGTTAGAGCAGGCCCGGCCCTTCTGCTCCCCCACAGAAAGGTGTTAATTTAAGGGAAATGACTTGCCCAACCTGTTCCCAAAGAACCCATTGCGCAGAAATAAAACTCTGAATGGGATTTTGTTTCTGCGTAACAATCTCCTTTTCGGAAAGGGCAGAAAAACATCAGTTCAATTTTTGAGCAGGCGGACGAGGTGAACACGACCGAGCGTACATCCGTACGTAAGGGAATGTGAATCCGATGTCCAACACACTCAAAATTTGAACTCATGTTTTTCCCCTACCCTTTTAATAAATCCCTAGCCACCAGCCTATCATCAAAGGAAACGACCGTATCTGCGAACGTCTGGAAGGCTTCATGGCCCTTACCGGCGATTAGGATACAGTCTCCTTCTTGGGCTTCGTCGATAGCAGATTTGATTGCTTCGCGGCGATCTTGAATAAATCTTATGGATTGAGGGCGGATAACGCCGGGTTGCATATCGTTAAAAATTTGCTCGATGTTTTCCTTGCGAGGATTGTCGCTCGTTGCCCAACAAAAATCGGACCAACGTTGCACGGCCTCTGTCATTTTTGAACGCTTCGACCTGTCGCGATTGCCGCCGCAGCCGAATACCGTGAGGAGGCGTCCTTTGGTGATTTTTCGGAGCATTTTTAGGGCGTTATCGAGGGCATCGTCTGTGTGTGCGTAGTCAACAAGTACGGTGAATTTCTGGCCGCAATCGACCTTTTCCATGCGACCAGGAACCGTTGGCAAGTTAGCGAGTTTTTCAACTAAAAATGGCATTTCTCTGTTATAAACATATCCAATTGCCAAGGCAGCTAAGATGTTACTTATGTTGTATTCTCCGAGCAAATACGTTTTAACGGAGGCCTGTCCATTGGGCCAGATCACATCGAATTCGCTTCCTTCTGGATTCATTCTGACGTTTTCTGCGCGGATCATGGCAGCCTTATCAAATCCGAAACTTACAACCTTCACTCCTTCAGGGACTTGACAGATCAATCGTTGTCCGTAGGGGTCATCATAATTGATAACAGCAGCCCGAGGCAAATGTCCATTTTTCCCGTCAAACAACTGGGATTTCACCTCAAAATAGTTTTCCATATTTTTGTGATAGTCCAGGTGTTCGCGAGTGAGATTGAGAAATACCGCTACATCGAAATTGACATTTTTTAGGCGTTTTTGGTGAATTCCTTGCGAACTTGCTTCCATCACAACCTGTTGACAACCAGCCTCTTTCATGCGCTTTAACATGAAATAAAGGTCTATAATCTCGGGAGTGGTTTTGTCGGAGGGCATTTTTCTAAGCCCTAGATCGTAATGGATCGTCCCGAGTAACCCGACAGGGACAACATCTTCTTTCAATAAATATTGCGTTAAAAGGCTGACTGTTGTTTTTCCATTGGTTCCCGTTACTCCAATTAAACC
>MIDO01000026.1:0-2733 GCA_001831055.1 Verrucomicrobia bacterium GWC2_42_7
ATCGTAGTTCCCTGTTCAGTAGATAATGAATTGCCCATCACAGACCACTGTTTAGGCTACGGAAGTGCAATCAAACATTTGGCCATATTAGTAAAAGAATTAGAGCTTTCCTATCCCACTATTGATAACCAGCAAAGCCTTTGCATTATAGAAGTATCCGGAGAGAACAGTGGTTGGTTAGCTGCTGGCGCTAACTTAGTAAAGCGTCGCGGACAGGACGAAGATGTCTCTGTTATTGTTTGTTTACCAGAAGTCGCGTTTTCTCCAGAAAATTTTCTCTCCGCGGTTCAAAACCACTTAAAAAAGAACCGGTGTTGTGCCATTGTTACAACAAGGAAATTGTTAGATGAAAACGGAAATTATTTAGCAACAGAAGCTGGAAAAGTCGCAGCAGGAGAAGTTTTAGCGAATTTAATTCAAGAAAATCTGGGAGTAAGTTCCGCTGTGGTTCCGCTAACAGCTCTTCAAGGAGTTTTAATGCATGGGGCTTCAGAACAAGATAGCGAAGAAGCTTTTATTTGTGGTCAGGCTGCTGTTGATGGTGCTGTCAATGGTGAGAGTAGCAAGGTTGTAACCCTATTGAGAGGCGAGTCTGAGCGTTACGATTTCGAAACGAGCTTTACGGATATTAACAGCATACTAAATGGCAAAAAATCAATCCCTCAAGAGTGGTTAAGTGAGGACGGCCTAGGTACTTCTGTTCAATTTTCAAAGTACGCTCAACCGTTCATCCAAGGAGAACTCAAACTGCACTTCGAGCACGGACTACCAAAGTTTACTAAACTCGAAAGGCACAAAATAGACAAAGTCCTCTCCGTCCAGTTCTAGGTTCTTTTCTTATATAGTAAATAGCATTGAGAATAGATACGCGGAAACCCTTCTTTCTGAAGAGAAGAAGGGTTTCCTGACAAAAAGCATGCTTTCTGAATTTTTCCAAGAAACACTTTTAATAATCGCCTAATCAAAATCATCATTTTTTTGATTAGGCGATTGTTTGTTTTTCCAAAAAAGTCCGAAAATCTTTCTTTTTCCTCAAAAAGAAAAGGGTTTGGGCATTATCATTAGAATTATCCATAACTGGTGATCCTTGAATGGCTTTTAAGTGATGCAAAATTTTGATAAAGAGATAGATAATATGATTTTTATTTCAAAAAAAAAGGATCAACGTCCGTTGTCATCGGCATCTATACTTTTTTTTGGATATAGTGAGGTGGGGTACGCGTGTTTAGAGTATCTTTTGGGGCGTGGAGCGAATATTGTGGGAGTCTTCACTCATATTGACAACCCAAACGAAAATCATTGGTTTCGTTCCGTGCCAGACCTTGCCCTGTCGCGTAATTTGAAGACATTTACGCCCGACTCTTTAAAGGAAACCTCGATTCAAGAGACGATTCGAGACCTGAAACCCGATATCATCCTTTCTTGTTACTATAGGAACATGGTCCCCTTACAAATATTGGAAATACCGCGGCTAGGCGCATTTAATATGCATGGATCCTTGCTCCCTAAATACCGCGGGCGTGCGCCCATCAATTGGGCAATTTTAAACGGGGAAAAGGAAACTGGAGCAACGCTGCATGTTATGGTAGCCAAAGCCGATGCTGGGGATATTATTGACCAAAAATCTTTCCCTATTGAAAAAACAGATACGGCTTTATTGGTTACAAAGAAAATGTGTGACGCTGCCGTGGCTATCCTTGATCGTTCTTTATTGAATCTCATTGAAGGTAAGGCAATTAGGATTAAACAAAATGACGCTGAGGCAACCTATTATTCTGGGCGTAAACCAGAAGACGGGAGAATAGATTGGCAATGGCCAGCTGATAGAATATACAATCTTATCCGAGCCGTTACGAAACCATTTCCTGGAGCATTTGCAGACTTTGAAAATGGCCGTCTTCTCGTATGGGGAGCTACTCCTCCCTCTTCCGTTCCCTCATTAGTGCCAACCCAGTGCGACGAAAAACCAGTCCCTGGAACCATCCTTTCAGAGAACCCCCTTTTAATTCAAACAGGAACAGGCTGTCTCGAAATTACTGACTTCGAATGGATTAGTCCTTAAATTCAATAATTGCTTCGAGGATAGGCCATTCGGAGCTTATAGCATAAAGACATTAAAGTTATTGTTAATTGCATTGAAAATGAATACAGTATTTCGTTTTGGGGCGACTTCTCCTTCATCGCATAATAAAAACCGTAAAGTTTTGATTATGCGATTATTAAAAGTGTTTCCGCGTATCTATTCTCAATGTTATTAACTATATCTATCGAATGAAACCAGCTTACGTAGAGATAAAAATAGAGGAGACTGGGGAGGCGGTGTTATACCTATCAGGGACATGGTCACTAATGGCGGCCAACCAGCCAGATTCATGGATTATCGTCCAGGAATTTTTGAAAAAATATCCACAATGTACTAAAATTACTTTTGATACATCGTTTTTAGAAGAAAAATGGGATTCTAGCCTATTGAGATTCCTTACGCAAATGGTGCGCACGTTGCATGCCAAACATATAGAAACAAACTTTGATAAACTCCCACAAGGGGTAATCCGTCTGTTGAAACTCTATACATTTCCTCTCGGAGAGGTCCCTCCCTCTCCCTTAACGCCTCCTTCCGGGATCAACATAACGTCTTTGTTGGAAGTTTTTCCAAATTTGAGGAGTACCACATTGGAATTTTTGAGTTTTTTGGGGGAGGTCTTTCTTTCGTTTTTGCGACTTTTTACGAGG
>MIDO01000026.1:2739-9811 GCA_001831055.1 Verrucomicrobia bacterium GWC2_42_7
GGACCTGAAGCGCTGCCAATCGTTTGTCTTATTAATTTTCTGGTAGGGCTAACGGTAGCTTTTGTTGGAGCGGTTCAGCTGTCTCAATTTGGAGCTAACATCTATATGGCGAATTTAGTTGCACTTGCGATGGTTCGAGAGATGGGAGCCGTCATGACTGGTGTTATCATGTGTGGTCGTACTGGATCTGCATTTGCTGCATCCATTGGGACAATGAAAGTTACTGAAGAAATTGATGCTCTAAAGGTTACAGGAATTTCTCCCATTGATTTTCTCGTCTTGCCCAGAATGATTGCTCTTACGATAATGATGCCACTTCTATGTGTTTTTGCTGATTTCGTTGGAGTAGTAGGGGGTATGGTAGTCGGGCTTTCTCTCTTTGACCTTTCGTTTAGTGAATATTACCATCAAACAATTAATGCAATAAACCTAACGCACTTTTCAACAGGCATTATTAAGAGTGTTGTATTTGGAGGGCTTATTTCTCTTTGGTGTTGCTTCCGTGGGTTAAAATGCGGAAGTGATTCATCATCAGTTGGTTCTGCAACAACATCTGCCGTCGTTTCCGGAATAACTTCTTTAATCATTGCTGATGCCTTCTTTGCAGTCTTATTCCATGTGCTAAGTATTTAATTTAGATAAATTTCATTTGCGCGTAACTAATTTTTCCAAAATTCTTAGAAATATCCAGTTTTCACGCTTTCAAAAAAGCGACCCAATTGGCGATCAAAATGTTACAGATTTTGTTCGCCAATTACGTGTAGGTTTTATAGTTTTACGGTATAAATTATTCGATTTTAAGGGGACTTATCTGTAAATGAACATAACGCAGCCGCCTTTGCTTGAAGTGCGTAATCTATCCATGGGGTACGATCTTTCGGTTGTTCTCAAGGATGTTAATTTCTCTGTAAGTCAGGGAGAGATATTTGTTGTGATGGGGGGAAGTGGCTGTGGAAAGAGCACCCTGCAAAAGCATCTCATTGGGCTTCAGCAGCCAATGGAAGGAGATGTTTTTTACCACGGACAAAGTCTAACGCTGTCGGACCCTCATACACGACAGCAGCTGCTGCAGCGAATGGGAGTCCTTTTCCAAGGTGGCGCGCTATGGAGTTTTTTGACGTTGCTGGAAAATGTATCCTTGCCTTTATCAGAACATACTTTGTTAAAAAAAAGCGAAATTAGAGAATTGGCTACGCTAAAACTGGCATTAGTCGGACTCAGTGGCTTTGAGCATTTTTATCCCTCCGAAATATCAGGAGGAATGAAAAAACGTGCAGGATTGGCCAGAGCAATGGCACTTGATCCAGAAATCCTTTTTTTTGATGAGCCTTCTTCAGGATTAGACCCATTAACGTCTCAAAAGCTAGATGACCTAATTCTTCAAATTCGAGAAAGCCTTGGCACAACTATCGTTGTTGTTACCCACGAATTAGCGAGCATCTTCGCGATTGCAGACCGTGCCATATTTCTAGACTCCGTTACAAAAACTGTCCTTGCAGAAGGGAATCCGCATGATTTGCTCCAAAACTCCAACCAGTCCAGAGTAAAACAATTCCTCTCTCGCGGAAAAATAGGATGTGCTTGAGTTTGGACACCTCTAAGAACTTTGTTTAAGAGAGCGGAGGCAAAAGAGAAAGGGGTTCGGCATTGTCAATGGTAAATTTACTATATAGCATACTGCAATTAAGTAACTACAACTCCTTTTCTCTCGCCGAAGAAAAATCGATAGATTTCACTGAGGCGACTTTCGCTTTTCTTTGGAAAGCGCGAAAACCTTTCTTTTCCTGCGAAAAGAAAGGTTTTCGCAACTTGTCGCCTCTTAACTTGCCTAAGGGCTTTCCCTAGAGATCAATCGACCAAACATTATCTCCGTTTATTATCCAATTTTGCTGTTCAACGAAGCCGCATTTCTTGTAGAGTTTGCGGGCTGGAGTATTAGATGGGTTGACGCAAAGATTCAGGCGATCCGCATTGGGAAAGGTCTTTCTGAGGAGAGCGATAATTTGAGGGATGGACTTAAAGCCAAGTCCCTGACCTTGAAACTGCTTATCTATAAAAAAACGCGAAATCCAAAAATTGGAATTAGAAAGAGTGTCACACAGTAGTAGTAAAAACCCTACGAGCTTTTCATCTAAGAATACACCCACGGGGACATTCGGATTTTTTGAGGTTGACCGCTTGACTAAAATCAAAGCTTCAGAAACGGTGGAGACTTCTTTCAATTGATGAGCATGAACACTTAATTTACATGCTGCGTCCCATAAATCCTGAGTTAGGATACGAGCTGTGACAGTAGATAACACCATAATGCGAATCTCTCTAATATTCCTTTTTAACAATATGTTAGGTTATATCAAACTATTTTATCGTAAGTTTATTTAGAAAAATAGACCCTGATATGCCCATTCAGAAGATTTGTAATATTTTGAAGGTTTATCGAGCAACTTTCTCTCACTAACTTGCTTCAAATGAAAAAATTATAGCGCGCTAAATCCCTTAGTGTGTATTTCCGCTCAATTTCGCTACTATTGTAACACAAAAAAGCCCTCAATCGATGAGGGCTTTTTTTAAAAAAGTCTTAATCCAGTATTCCGCTGGTTCTCATAGCTGCAATGAATTCATCTCTATCCATTCCTACTTGAAGGACTAATGGTGCATTTAATACAACACCATTAATCGAGCCGCCCGAAATGTTTAAACCTCTTCCGGACCTAATTCCTCCAATAGCGATAAAATTATCTCCGTGCACTATCGTTCCAATTCGGGTTGTAAATTCTTCATACCAAGCAAAAGCATTGCTGGTAAAGAATAACAATGCGAATAAAGTTACTTTTCTTAATGTTGTCATTTTATTATTTCTTTCTAAAATAAGTTGATACTTCCCAAGCCTACCGATTACTCGTCGTCCTCGATAAATTTGAGGTGTTGACGATAATTATTTTTTTATGCCTTGTCACGTTCTTTCTGTTTTTTTGTAAAGGGAAATGCAACTTGTTATAGCCAAACAGAATGAGGTTGACCCAAAAAAGAGGCATCATTGAGAACCTAAACAAAATCCATCTTATCAGCGCAACTTATTTCTTCTTTATTATACTTCATAAGGATACAAAACAGAAACCCCACTTGAGGCCATTTCAAATGGGGTTTCTTAAAAACTTTTTGGGGTTTGCCTTTAGAGGCTTTCCTTTAAGAGAGATCCAACCTTAAACTTTACGGTTTTAGAGGCAGCGATCTTGATCTTTTCGCGGGTCTTAGGGTTCATTCCGACTCTCGCGGCGCGCTTAGCTACGGAGAATGTGCCGAATCCGATTAGTTGTACGGATTTATCCTTTTTCAACCCGTGTTCGATTGCTTCAATGACAACATCAAGTGCTTTTTTAGCTGCTACTTTTGATGTATCTTTGCCGAGTTTCTTTTGGATCTCGTCGATGAGTTCTGCTTTGTTCATAGTTTGATATTTGATGTTTTGGGTTTTACCATTGATTTCTATGTGTCTTGGATGAGTCATAGCGATCTTTGGTTTTTCTCTCGACTCCTTTGGGGTGTCCTACGGGAATCAATGAAAAAGGGATAATAGTTTCGGGGATATTAAAAAGTTTCCTAATGGCTTCCACCTTGTCTTCTTCTGGATAAATGCCTACCCAGACGGATCCGAGCCCGAGCTCTGTGGCATGAATCAATATGTTTTCCGTTGCTGCAGCACAATTTTGTTGGAAGAAAGGGTTCGCCTTCTCATTAGAAGATTCTTCTCCGCAAACCAAGATAGCAAATGGGGCTTTCTTTACCATATGTGCATAAGGGTGTACCTCTGGTATCGCCGATAACTTTTCTTTATCGTCAATCACAATAAAATGCCAGGGACGTGCATTCCAAGCGGACGGTGCCGACATCGCGGCATGCAAAAGGCTCTTCTCCTCTTCCTTTGTAATCGGAGTTGGAAGGTAATCCCTTACGCTAGTCCTCTCAAAAACACTGCTCATTTGGCTAATTACTGACAACCAGGCTCCAGATTAACCTATATTTGCTGTTCTTTTCAAGTAAAATCTTTCAAACATGCGTCCTTTGATAGAGAAAAGAGCATTCGGACCTCCAATTTCCTGGCAAAGAATAGAGAAATCCCTACACAAAAGTGAGCTGCCTGGGAAAAGACATTTATGTATTTAGGACGGGACAAGGTGCGAAACCCTTTCTTTTTTCAGAAAAAATAGTTTCCGTACCTTCCCAAGAAACACTTTTAATAATCGCATAATAAAAACCTTACGGTTTTTATTATGCGATGGATGGGAAGTCGCCCCAAAACAAAATACTGTATCCATTTTCAATGCGTTTTACTATATAGTGAAATGGTATGGCATAAGCCATTTAGGTTTTTACAATCCTAATTCCCTTGCCCAGGAAAAATTAAAATTTTTTATTGGGCAATATTCGCTTTCCTTTGGAAAGCGCGAAAACTTTTCTGTGTTTTTTCTTGGGAAAAGAAAGGTTTTTGCATCTGGTCACTTTTTAAGTGTTCTATGCTTTAAACTTGAGCAAAATGCGGTCGGAGGGAATCGAACCCTCGATTCAAGCTTGGGAAGCTCACGTATTACCTCTATACTACGACCGCTCAATGAGATTGATGGTACCCAGGGAGGGGGTCGAACCCTCACGCCGTGAAGGCACCAGATTTTGAGTCTGGCGCGTCTGCCAATTCCGCCACCCGGGCATTTAATGGCCAACAAAATTCTCAGGATTGATTCCCCATTGCAAGACATTTTTTCAAAATGTTTTGATCTTCTGTTTAATTGAAAAAGAGGATAACGTACGTTGAGTTTGCCAGTACCTATTGCTAACGCCATTGGATGACGTTTTTCATTCTTTTGCTTATCCGGTATTCGCGTTCAAAAAAACTTGCATTGGTGGGAAGGTTTTTCATTCTAGTGTCATGAGAGTATTAGTAACGGGGGGAGCGGGATTTCTTGGGAGTCATTTGTGTGAGCGTCTGATTGAGTTGGGAGACGAGGTTCTTTGTATAGATAACCTATTTACAGGAACGCGTTCGAACATTGAGGGTTTGTTAAAAAATCCCAGATTTGAATTTATTCGGCATGATATCATTGATCCTTTTAAGGCGGAAGTGGACCAAATTTATAATCTAGCGTGTCCAGCGTCGCCTGTTCATTACCAACATAATGCGATAAAGACAATTAAGACGTCGGTGATCGGATCTATTAACTGTCTTGGATTGGCCAAGCGTTTGAACGCGAGGATATTGCAGGCGTCCACCTCTGAGGTTTATGGAAATCCGGAGGTTCACCCCCAGCCAGAGACTTACCATGGCAATGTGAACCCTATTGGCATTCGGGCTTGCTATGACGAAGGAAAGCGGTGTGCTGAAACGTTATTTTTTGATTATCACCGTCAGAATAAGGTTGATATTCGTGTGATACGTATATTCAACACGTATGGACCTCGAATGGCGATCAATGATGGACGCGTGGTGTCGAACTTTATTGTTCAAGCGTTGAGAGGGGATGATATTACTATCTATGGAGAGGGGACACAGACCCGTTCATTTTGTTTTGTTGATGACTTAATTGAGGGCATGATTCGAATGATGAATCAAGACCAAACCCTTGGGCCTGTGAATGTGGGAAATCCTTCTGAGTTCACCGTATTGCAGCTTGCAGAAGAGGTTATTCGGTTATCGCAATCTAAATCAAAGATTATCCACAAGCCCTTGCCCTCCGATGATCCCCTGCAACGCAGGCCTGATATTTCATTGGCTAAGAAGCACCTTAAGTGGGAGCCAAAAATTCAACTAGAAGAAGGGTTGAAAAAAACAATTGCATATTTTAAGATGCTTTTAAAGTGAATTGAAAATCTATTGATACACACAAATGGTTCTTTTCAAGAACACGGACGACTCCAATCCCATCGGGCCCAACAAATTCTTCGAATTTGTTGGGGCTGATCATTGGTTTTTCTTTGGGGAGGTCCGGAACCCCCTTTCCTTTTTACCTCAAAAAAAAAGGGGTTCCGGCCTTATCGATAGATAACTTAAATATTTTTAAACAAATAAAGCCATGTTTTCTTTTTTTAAACGTTTTGCTGGTAGGCATTATCGCAAGTTTATTCAACAGTGTAAGCCCACAGTTGATTTGATAAATAAGTATGAGTTAGAATACCAAAAACTGACGGATGCGCAGTTGCAGGGTAAGACAGAGGAACTTAAGCAACGGTATATAAAAGGAGAAACATTAGATCAGCTCCTTCCGGAGGCTTTTGCGGTTGTCAAAAATGGTGCTCGTCGCTTGGTGGGACAAACTTTTACGGTTTGTGACCATGAGATCAGATGGGACATGGTCCACTACGATGTGCAACTGATTGGTGGCATGGCTTTGCACCAACGAAAAATAGCGGAAATGGCTACGGGTGAGGGAAAAACACTGGTTGTTACGTTACCGCTTTACCTCAATGCCTTAACAGGCAAAGGTTGCCATCTGGTGACAGCGAATGACTATCTCGTTCGTCGTGACGCTGAATGGATGGGTATTTTGTTAAAATTTTTAGGAATTTCCGTTGGTTATATTCAGAATTACATGGATTCCGTCGAGCGTCGCCAATCGTATAGTTGCGATATTACATATGGGACGGCCTCTGAATTCGGCTTCGACTACCTTCGCGACAATGGTATGGCTACGCGAAAGGGAGACCAAGTTCAACGCGGTCACTTTTTTTGCATCGTGGACGAAGTGGACTCCATCCTTATCGACGAGGCAAGGACTCCGCTCATTATTTCGGGTCCAGCAGACGAGGAGACAGAAACTCCCTTTCAAGAACATAAGCCTGCCGTTGAACATCTTGTTTACTTACAGAATCAGCTCTGCAACCGCCTAGCAAACGAGGCCAAGGAATCGATTGACAAAAACAATGGCATCCCCACTGAGGCCGACATTGAAAAGATTTTCTCTGTCCAAATGGGCATGCCAAAAAATCGCCAGTTGATGCGATTGATGGAAATAGGCAGCATCCGCAAGGCAATGGAAAAAATTGACGGCGAGATGCACAGTGATCTCAATCGCGATCGGCT
>MIDO01000027.1 GCA_001831055.1 Verrucomicrobia bacterium GWC2_42_7
ACTTGCCTTTTTAGGGGAAATAGCTACGGTTTCATGCAAGATTTGCTTTGCAAATGATGGATTCCGCAAAAGAAAAAGAGCTCGCCCGATCGCCCAACCAAAATCGAAAAATTTTGATTGGGCAATCGGCAGTTTTTTGGGGGAAGGCTCAGAAGGGTTTTCGGACACACAAAAAATCTGGGGTTATCTTGCTTACGGTGTTGGGGCTTATTTTGTTGATGTCGGCGATGGTTGTGCAATTTTTGAGTGTGACAACGGACGATATCCGCTTCAAAAGTCAGGTTTATGAGGAAAACGACCTTCGAGATCAAGCTTATCAGGCATTGGAAGTGTCGTTGGCGGCAATCGCCGAAATCAACGAGATCGACAAGGGTTTGTTTTCGCCGACACAAGGGTGGGACAATCCGCTTCAATATGCCCAATGGACGCCACCTGTTTATTATAAAATTGAAGCCAAGGTTTCTGATGAAACAGGAAAGCTTCCTCTAAATACAAAAGAAAATTATTTAGATCGATTTTTAGAAGAAAATGAGGTCGCTTCGTATCAGATTCAAGAGGTTATTAACGAATTTAACGAATGGACATCTGCAGAGCGTCAACAACAGGAACTGGAAGATAAAGAACGGGAAACCGCAATGAGTCGCAAAGGGGGTCAAAAAGGAGGAAATCAGCCTAATGCTCTGGAGAAAAAACAAGATAAAGGCTCTGATATGGCAAGTAAAGATGAGGTTGCTGGGGGAGAAAACCCAAAAAAGAGAGTTATTTTTTCTGATGACACAAAAATCCAAGATTTTTCCGAATTTCTCTCAATGGAGCAATCAAGGGCGGTCTTTTATGATGAAGAAAAGAGACAACCACGAGATTTATATTGGAAGCTAAAGGAAACCTATTCTCTCTATAATAATGGAACAGTGAATATAAATACAGCTCCGGAGTCGGTTAGAGATATTTTAAAAAAGGTTGTTAACCTAGACATACAAACAGTTGAAAACTTTCTATATCCTACCGATTTGTCGGGAGAAGTAAAAACGGATACTTTTCATTTTTATTCCAAGAAAGAGGAAGTTCCAGGGAATGAGCTAAGCAATGGATCTAACAAGATAGCGCTTTTTGATGTTCAGAGCCACTTATTATTGGTATCTATTACAGTATCGCGTGGTCCTGTCAGCTTTTTGCTTGAAGCCCTCGTGGGGCTAGAGGAAAAATCTAACACACAAAGAGATACAGGCTCGGTTCCTTCTAAGCCTACGAACGTTACCCAAGCACAATCGGCATCCCGAACAAAATCTCAAAGCAAAAAGAGTCTTGCATCTACAGACTATCCCTTCAAGATTATCCGCTTGACAGAGAATTCGTTTATCTAGATAATGAGCCGGTCAGTGACCAATTTTATAAGAAGCATTTTTAGAGGAAAGGGGCGTCCGAGTGACCCTCCTCAGCAACAGGTTGTGTTCGTTCCTGACCATTTTTTCTTCTCTCAAAGCCTGCCTGTTCCTAGTGATTTATCTTTGCGCGATGTGGTTTCTTTTGCTGAAATGTCTTTAGAGCAAATTTCACCTTTCGCAGTCGATCAACTTAATTGGGGGTTTCTTTATAAAAAAGGCTGTAATAAACTCTTTATTTATGCAGCCCTTGAAGACCGTCTTGCTTCTGAAGGAATTACGACAGTTGCGCATGCGGTCCATGCGTTTCCTCCCTTTGTTGCACTAACACACAGAAAATTTCCGTCGAATACCCTTTCCTTTCTCTTTCATACTAACCGTTTAATGGCCTTGTTCTTTGAGGAAGGAAGCTCCGTTCCTTCGCGAATAGAGAGTGTTCCCTGCGAAGATGATTCTGTTGAAAAAGTCCTTGCTGAAAGAGAAAAACTCATTGCAAGTGTCGAGCATGAGGGATTTTCGACAGAAACCGGATTTTGGCAGATCAAATCCTGCCAATTGAATTCGAGCAATAACGTCGTTTTCTCGCTCTCGCATACAATGGATTCCGCGGAACCATCGACATCTCATACCCATAAATTAAAGGGAGATGATAGATTTTTGTGGAATGCGGACATCCGCCATAATACCTTTCTAGAAGCCGAATACAAAAAGCGTCGGGTTACGTACCTCATTTGGAAATCTGTTTTGGCTGCAGGTATTTTTGCGTCCTTTTTACTCGGAGGGGAAGGGATCAAATTAACGGCAAATATCCTACTTAAGCAGAAAAACCAAAAAATCGCTGCTCAGGAGAAAAGCACCTCTATTATTGAAAGTAACGACGCTATTTCCAACAAGATACAGTCTATCATAAGTAAAGAAATGCGACCATTCGCATTAATAAAAACACTCAATGACGCTCGCCCAAAGAATATTTATTTTACCTCTGTTCTCGTAGACAGATCCTACAGTGCAAACATTGAAGGGATCGCGGATAACGCAAACAGTTTTAATAATTACATGCAAGCATTGAATACCACAAAAAAGTTCGACAAAACCAACGTTATTCGAATCCTTGCGAAAAGCGGCAGAACGAATTTTGCGTTTAACTGCCAATTTAAATCCACGGCAATTCCAACAAAATCACAAAACGAACCCCAACCTCAGACTTCACCCCAACCAACTACAAACCAAGTAAATACCACAAAAGTTAAATAAAAACCTTTGCGCAAAAGTAAAATTCAAAAGGAAGTTTATTTCTGCGCAATCTCCTCCTTTTCAGAGGCGGTTCGGTGGAACTCATTTGGGGGGACCAAAATGGGCTCCCCCAGGATCCTACACTTTTCAGATGCTAAAAAAAATATATAAACCATTAGCTGTGCGTTATAAGGCGTTGTTAGCTGTAACGTTATGGGTGATGCTTTTCTCCTGGACGGGAAATCTTATAAGGCATTATAAGGTATTGAAGTTGCAGTGGACAGAAGCCAGTTCTGTATTGACACACCAGGCGATGTGGCTTAGCAAGGAAAAAGAAATAAAGGATCGCCTAGATTTACTCTTAAAGGGCATTGATGCTCAAAAAACTTTTGATAAAACCAAGTTCCTTGGCTTTATTGATGAAATGGCGCGTACTTCGTTTAAAAACTTTTCATTGGATGTTCCTCAAACGAGGTCGGGAGATGTCTTTGATTCCCATTCAATAAAGCTCAAGGTAGAAAATGCAGCTTTATCGGAATTGATTGATTTTGAAAAAATAATTGCGGAAAAACATCCCTATTTGAGCATAGAGGAGCTGAAAATTGCGTCTAACTCTAACAATCCACATAAGCTCAATGCACAATATTCCATCATTGCCATTCAGTTAAAAAAACTATCTAATGTTCAACAACCTATACAAAAAGTTTCTTGTTTTTTGAAAAAAAATGAGTTTTTAGAGGTATCTGCGTTTCTTTTCTCTCCAAAAGAAAGGTTTTTGGTAAATCAATTTCTTTCTAGCACGTGCCCATTGAGCATTTTAACCCAACTCGAACAAGCTTTTGTCCTTCTATGAAAAAAATAATCCAACAGTTGATTCTTTTTTCCCTCCCATTTTGCCTACAAAATGCCTTTGCAGCGGTGCCACTGTCGACTACCGTGGATGCGCCTATTCCTCTAAATGAGGCTCCATCCACCAAGGAACTGCCCCCCGTGGAGGACGATGTAGAGGGAGAAAGTAATGAATACCCAGCAAAGCAAAATCCCGATCTCATTGAAAGATTGGTGTTTGTCGATGAAAGTGCCCAACAAATTTTTCCTGTATTGGAAGCGCTTACGGGGAAAACAATCATTCCCTCGCAGGACTTACCTCAGGTAAAAATAAATATCAAAGCCTTTAATGTTTCCCGCAAAGAAGCTATTGTCGCTCTCGAAAGCGCCCTAAGCTTGAATGGAATCGCCGTTTCCGAACTGGGAGATAAATTCCTAAAAGCTATTCCTAGCTCAAAGATCCGGAATCAATCCCCCACGCTCATTACAGAGCGTGTGCAGGATATGGCTCCGAGCCAAAAGATATACTCTAAGCTTTTCGAGCTCAAATTCTTACCAGCTCAAGATGTTGGCATCATGATCTTCCCGTCACTGACCCCAATTAACGCCTCTTTGGTCACTTGCGACAAAGCCAATGCAGTCCTCATCACGGACACACTCACAAACCTACAACGTGTCGAAAATCTTTTGGAAAAATTAGACAAACCCTCCAAAATAGATAATGAAATTTTCTTTGTTTCACTCAATAATGTCAGTGCAACAGAGCTCCAAAAACGCCTAACAAAGCTGCAAGAGGGCGGCCTCAAGCGCCTTTTTCAAAGGAATACATCTTTCGAAGCGGATGAACGAACGAATCAGCTAATTGTCTACACTCCTGCAGACAATCAAGCCATGGTTCAGCGTATTATCAAGAGCCTAGACATCGACGTCCCTGCTCTTGTAAAAAGCGAAGCCTATTATGTAAAGCATGGGGAAGCAAAGACTATCTGCGAAATGGTTAAAAAAATCGTTAGCGGCCAAATCGAAAAGGCAAAAGAAGCCGAAAAAACCACTGCTGCAAACAGACCTCAAACCCTTCCCTTTGGGCAAAAACCAGCAACCGCTGATTCAGGGGAAAACCAGCAATTTTCAAAAGGGATCACGGTCGAATTTGATGAGCGCAGCAATGCCATTGTCGCCTTCGGGACGCCAACGGATCTGCGTCAAATCAGAGAAATTATCGAAAAAGTCGACGTCGTCCTTCCACAAGTCAGAATAGATAGCATTTTCGCACAAGTTACTCTGAATAAAGGACAAGGCAGCGGTATCTCAACTTTCGGAATCAAATACCATACAACGGGAAGCTCAGACGGAAAAACCCCACCAGCCAACCCTCTGCTCATCAATGGACTCACAAATACGGGAGTGAGTAGCTCCAGTAACTCATTTACTATCACTAATATGAATATTAGTCGCTTGAAGGATTTCACGTTGGATAGCGTTTTCCAGATAGCTGAAAGCAACAGCCGCGTAAAAATATTGTCGTCTCCATCGATCCTCACGACTCACAACAAAGAGGCCATGATTACCGTCAACACGCAACAGCCCTATGCAAGTTCATCTGTTGATACGCGAGAGGCGAGTACCCAAGCAAATTATCGGAGTAGCATTGAGTACAAGGTAATCGGCCTAGAAATGAAAATTAAGCCGTTGATAGGCAACAATGGTGTTATCCAGATGGACATTAAGGAGAAATACGACAAACAAACAACTAGCACACCGATAAACACCATTAATTATCCAGTAATAAGCTCCCGTGAGGCTCAATCCTTTGTAAGCGCCAACAATGATGACATTATTGTCCTGGGCGGACTACAAGAGACGCAAAAAAACATCACAAAATCACGCATGTTCCTATTTGGCTATCTTCCTGTAATAGGAGATGCATTGTTTAGCCCCAAATTGAACACTGACGAGACAACAGAGTTAGTAATATTCCTGAGACCTCACGTTTCCGACCTCCAAGATGCGGGCAAATTCGGCAAGGAAATGATGAACAAACACTCATCCAGTCAGGAACTCAATTACTTCGTCGAAAATGGAAAATTTGAAAACACTGCAGAAACTAACAAAAAAGAAGAAAAACCTGCTCGAGGTCGTAAAGCCGCAAAAGCAAAACGCCCTCCCTTAGATATTTAATTGCGCTGGGGAAACCCATTTTGGTCCCCCAAAAGCGTTCCCCCAAACCCCTTCCGAAAAGGAGGTACTTGCGCGAAACTAAAATTTTTCAAGTTTTACTTCCGCGCAAGGTCTTCTTTCGGAAAGAGAATGGTGATAACAATTTTAATGAAAATGTTCTTTAATAGAAAGATGTTGCATTGAAAATTCATTTTCCTTTGCGCGAGGAATGAATTTTTCAAATTCATTCCTCGCGCAAGTACCTCCTTTTCGGAAAAGGGGCCAGAAAGATTTTAGTTTAAGCTTTCGAGCAGGCGGGCAAGGTGAACATGAGGGAGCGTACATACGTACGTGACCGAATGTGAATCCGTAGACCAACACACTCGAAACTTAAAATGACATCTTTCTGTTGGAGAAACCATTTTCTGGGGGACTATTGGTTTCCCCAGCGCTCCCACCCCTTAACTTAAAAATCTTCTTTATGAAAAAATCTCTCTACCTATTGTTTTTTATTGCCCCGTTTTCGACATGGGTCTTTGCTGTTGAGGAGAAATCTGGACTCGACAATGACGGGGGGCTATCTTTAATTCAAAACTCTCCTTTCATTCCAGGGTTTTCAGGACAGAATACGACTAACGTAATGCCATCCAACAACTTCGAACTCAAAGGCATCTTTAAACATAACGATTTGGTACGATTCAGTATCTATGACAAAACAACAAGGAAAAGCATTTGGGTGACTTCTGGTGAACCCAATGCAGCTTTTGAAGTTAAAGATTATGATCCAGAGAATCAAAAGGTTACCATTATCGCCGGAGGTCGGTTGATTTCTCTCTCACTCTCTACTCCTTCAGCACAATCATCCCCCATGCAACAACTCCAATCGGCTGGTTATGGCAGCAATTACCCAATAAGCTCAAGCCCTGTGCCGACCAACTATGGACAATCTTCATTTAGATCATCCGCATCCAACTACGGATCATCGACAGGAGCCTATCCGAGCTCAAGTGGAGCTGTTGAAAAATCCTATCCAACGGGGCCCTATGGCGCAACGGGAGGTTATTCATCAGGAGCTTACCAAAGTGGGACGCAGCAAGCACCTGCTGGAAGTTTTTCTAACAAAATGCCTGCAGCCAATCTACCATCTGCAAATAATAGACCCTACTCTATTCCATCCCAACAACTTAATGATTTATTTGACGACGACTTTGATGATGACGAGGATTAATTTTTCATGAGCACTTCTTCTATAGCAGACACCGTATTGGCGTTTCTGGGAAATCTAGAACCAGAGCGCGCTACCATTATTCAAAATGCTCCTCGCCATGAAAAAGTCGGGTTGCTATCCGAATCGCTTGGCCTTTCAGAGCAAGAAACATTAGAACAGGTTGCTGAAAGCAGTAACATACAAACGTTTATTGACTTTAAGACAGTTAAAGAGGCAACCACGGTGTTGCCAGTCAAACTCATCCATGAATATCAATGCCTTCCCGTGGAACCCC
>MIDO01000028.1:0-2476 GCA_001831055.1 Verrucomicrobia bacterium GWC2_42_7
ACAATCCATTTTCAATGAAAATAAAAGTTCCCATGTTTTTTAAGACAGTAATCCATAAATCCCTTCTATTGCTTATGCTTTGCAGCCTGCCGTCTGGCTGTTTGAACTTTAAGCCTGCCGTTGATACTTCGCGTTTCTATGTTCTCAGAAGTGTTGCAAGCTCTTCTAATGCAGAGCGATCGATTGCGACTCCATTGGTTGTTGGCAAAGTGACCCTTCCTGATTATATGGATAGGGCTCCCATTGTCACGTTGCTCCAACACGGACAACTCAATATATCGGAGTCAAATCGTTGGGCAGAGGATATTACCAAGGATGTGACGAGGGTAATGGTTCAGAATTTTATAAAACTCATTAATAGCGATAGGGTTGCATTAAAAGAGCAAAAGAGGCTCGATGCTCCTTTTTATGAATTATCGATGACTGTCTTGGATTTCATTTATAATACCGAAAACAAAAAAGTCATCCTCGAGGCCAAATGGACGATAGCAGACTCTACTAAAAAAATTCTCATAGAAAAGGTCCATAAATTTTCAGTTCCTGCCGAAAAAGATTATCCCGCCATCGTCGACGCCATGAGCCAATCTCTCTCCCGCCTTTGCTCTAAGATCATTAGGGAGATAGAATTGCCTATTAAGTAAGGTGTTGGGAAAAACGCGATTTCAATTTTCGAGTGTGTTGGATATCGGATTCACCTTTGGTCACGTACGTATGTACGCTCCCTCATGTTCACCTCATCCGCCTGCTCGAGAAAATTGAACTTACGTTTTTCTTCGCCCCTTTTCTCGACAATCGCTTTTCTTTGAAAGTTTTCCCGGATACACATATTATAATCTCGATGAACGCGAATTCTGGATAAGGAATCTTTTTGAAAAAATATAACCCATTAATCAATAAGTAATAGCAATCACTACATTTATGCACATGTACAAAGCAAAAATGCCAAAAACAAGGCAAACAAGGCAGACAAAGGAGTGCGAGCGAGGCGTACTAACGTACGTTGAGCTCGCCAGCGACTGATGTCAACGTAGTTTGACGACGTTTTTCACATTTTTGCTTATCCAGGACTCGCGTTATGAAGATATATCCACTAACTGGGCTCAAGGTGAAGGAGGGCGTTGCTAAGGCCGTCTCGACGCCTCCGTATGATGTTGTTACAAGGGAAGAGGCTTTAGGCGCTGCGGAGGATAATCCGCTATCATTTTTTCATATTTCTCGTGCAGACGTAGACTTGCGGCCTTCCATCCACCCTCACGATCCGGAAGTTTATAGACAAGCTGCGGCAAATTTCAGTTGTTTTCAAAAGGTAGGTGTTTTTGAAAAAGTGGAGCCCCCTTCATTTTATGTCTATGGACAACAAATGAATGAACACTGGCAGTACGGCCTTTATACATTGCTGTCGGTTGATGATTACCTTGATAATGTCATAAAAAAACATGAAAAAACGCGGCAGGATAAAGAAGAGGATCGTCTTGAGCTCCAAACTTCTCTGCGGACCCAATCAGGCCCAGTGTTTCTGATGTATAGAGACGATGCCGCTATTTCAAAGATAATAGGTAAGGCTACCTTGGAAGAACCTGAATTTTCCTTTACAACGGAAGACAAGGTTACTCACGCCATTTGGCTAGTTCCAAAGAGGGAAGGGGAGTTTTTGGAAAAACTGTTTCACAAAATCCCTGCTGCATATATTGCTGATGGCCATCACCGCGCAGCAGCTGCAGTCCGCTATTGTCAACAACAGCGCTCTCTCATGCCAAACTACAGTGGTTTGGAGAGTTTTAATTGGTTCATGGGAGTCTTGTTTCCGGCTTCCCAACTTACCATATACGCCTATAATCGCTTAGTGGCAGACCTTAATGATTTATCCTACGACGCTTTTATTCAAAGAGTTGGAGAGGTCTGTGTTGTCGAGAAACTCCCTCCGCATACGCAACTTCCCGGACAAGATCTGTTCCCCTCACAGTCTACCCAAAAAAGCCCCAATCGATTCCATTTACAGAGCTCCCTATTTAGGCGTTTTTTTAAAAATCGTGCCCCAAAAAACCAAAACAAGGCGCCGAATCCATGTCCTTCGCCTATCTCTTTCTTCATGTATACCCACTCAACATGGCATAAATTGACGTTTCCAGTGAATGAGAGCCCGTTAACGGATTTCACCACTCCATCTTCCCTGATCGAACAGTTGGCTGTGTCCGTTTTACAAAATAAGATCCTTGGGCCCATTCTCGGGATTCATGACCCGCGCATATCCCCGCGTATTTCTTTTGTCGGCGGAATTAAGGGCAGCGATTATCTCATGCAGCAAGTCGACTCTCATTCGGCAGCTGCAGCCTTCCTTATGCCGCCCATCTCTGCAGATACCATAATGACCCTCGCAGACAACTCCCAGATTATGCCTCCCAAAAGCACTTGGTTCGAACCGAAACTCCGCTGCGGATTCTTTCTTCATGTGGTGTAAGGTGTTCGGGTGTGTTGG
>MIDO01000028.1:2499-8210 GCA_001831055.1 Verrucomicrobia bacterium GWC2_42_7
CCCTCTGAAAAGGAGATTATTGCGCGAGATGTGAATTTTTTAAATTCACCCCTCGCGCAAGGAGAGGTTGGCGAGTCTGAAGTTCTTGGTCTTTTTTTAATTTTTTATATTTGGCATGTGTTTTGCTTCTAATGCCGTTTATATTGAGCTTCTTGAAAATAGGAGCATTTATACTGTTCTCTTATAGGCTACACCTATTGGGTGATCTAAATCTGTAGGATTTTGGTTGCGCAATTAATCGCTTTTCTTTTTGAGGGCCCGGAAACCTTTCTTTCCTGTGAAAAGAAAGGTTCTCGGATCTTCCTTCTCATAAAATTTTATGGTACCGGCAATCTTAACAGGAATTATCTCTTCTGTAGGGCAAAGTTTGGTTGGCAACATGGTCTCTTCTGCCACGCAAAACAAACCCGAATTTGCAGATCTTTTGAAGTCTTCCGGTACATCCGTGACGTCTTTGCTGAAGCAAAGTAATATTCACACCCAAGAGGACTTGAAAAAAAGCATTTCCGACCTTACTTCTGCGCTCAAATCGCAACCAGAGTTGTCGGGGTTGGGTTCAAATGAATCTTTATTTCTAACAATACAGGATGGAAGGATGTCTGTATCAACAAGCTCAGGGAAATGTGTTTGTTTGCAATCTGAGTCTGAGGCAAGTCGCATAGCCGGCCTTATTCATCAGTTTAGTCGGATCGATGCCCAAGCAACTGCTTGTCCAGGAACATCGCTATCTCTCCTTGCAAAAAATATTGAAAAACACCCCCATTTCAATGCCAGAGTCCCATTAATTGCTTCCGCATCATGAACTTTCTTCACTTTTTTGTCTGAGAAGATTAGGCAAAAAATAGAGTCATATCCATTAAAAATACCCGCTTATCTACGTTAGTTCTGTCTCAAGTAGAGGTTGAGACCCCTAAGGCAATTCGCCAAAGGAAAGAATTGATCATATTCCGAGCGAGGATTTTTTAAAAAGGGCTTAGGTCGTTAAAAACCTAGGCCCTCAATTTTTCTATATAGCATATTTCAGTAAAGTGGTAACAAGGTGCGAAAACCTTTCTTTTTGCGAAAAAAGGAAAAATGTATAAAAATTCGCGCTTTCCAAAGAAAAACGATAATGCGCGAACAAAAAGTTACACTTTTTTGTTCGCGCAACGATCTCCTTTTCGGAGGGGGGCAGAAAAATGAAATCACTTTTTTCTGTTGGGGGAACACTTTTCTGGGTGACCAAAAGCAGTTTCCCCAAAAGCAGTTCCCTCAATTCTTTTTGATTTGCATTGGGAGGGGGGATCTAGCATATTGGGGGAAATGAAACAAGACGTTGAGAAATTGATCCAACTTTCTAAAAAATGTGCAACCGAGGCAGGGAAGATGCTGAAGGAGGGGTTTTCGAGGAAAAAGGATGTTATATTTGAGGATAGTACGGATGTTAAGCTGAGTATAGATGTAAAGAGTGAGGTCCTTATTAGAGAGATACTTGGTGAAAATGCGCCGTTTCCGATTATTGGAGAAGAAAAGGGTGGGGAGCCCACTTTGCTAGATTCCGATCAATATTTTTGGGTCGTTGATCCGTTGGATGGGACTTTTAATTACTATCGAGGGATTCCTCATTGTTGTGTAAGTATTGGATTGATGAAGGGGAGAGATCCCATTTTTGGAGTTATACATGATTTCAATGTTGGGGAAACTTTCGTTGGTTCGGAAAGTGGATTTTTTATTAATGATCAACAGGTTATAAATCCGGATTGGGCGAGCGAAAAGGAAAAAGCGAGTATCATCATCAATTTCCCTCATGGCAGTGATGTTTCTGATACAGAGCATTCTTCTTTATTAATTGGATTACGTGATTTTAAGAAAGTTCGTATCAATGGGAGTGCTGCATTGGGCTTAGCTTATGTGGCAGCTGGGAGATCTGATGCATTTTGGGCAAAAGGGATTCGGTTGTGGGATGTGGCTGGAGCGTTGGCCATGCTGAAAGCCGTGGGTGCTACTTTCCGATTGCAATCTGTTCCTTCAAAAGATTTTGGTGTAACTATTTGGGCGTCAGCAAATAAGGATTGGAGTTGGCCATTGTAAGTCATACAAAAAAAGTAGGAATACTGTTAGTCAATATGGGGAGTCCCTCAGCTCCCGAAAAAGATGCTGTAACTTCTTACTTGCGAGCATTCTTAGGCGATAAAAATATACTAACAACCGCACCATTTTTGAGGTTTTTGTTGGTTAGGTTGTTGATCTTTTTTAGAAAAAAATCATTGGTAAAGGCCTATCGGCAAATTTGGACAGCCGAAGGGTCGCCTTTGCTTGTTCATTCTCAACGAATTGCGAATAAGCTCGAGCATCAAACAAAAATGCCGACAGCAATCGCCATGCTGTATGGAAGTCCCTCGGTGTCTAATGCTTTTAAGTCTTTGGCTGACAAGGGCATTGATCACATAATGGTTTGTCCGTTATTTCCTCAGGGAGTAACAGGTATCCTCTCTTCGATCAAAGAACAGTGTACCCAGGCTCAAGCGGAAACTCCGATCACTTTCGAAATAAGGCCCCCTTTCTACGATCACCCCACTTACATTCAGGCATTAGCATCCACGATAAGTCCCTTCCTTCTTGGAGAATTCCCCAATGCCTCCCAACAAAATAGCCCTAGCATTCAAAAAAAATCGACTTCATTGTCTTCTCAAGCCTATTTTCACAGAGAAGCTTACGAGGCTTTTATCTTTTCATTTCATGGACTTCCTTGTAGCGAGGTAAGAAAGGTCGGCATTCGCTGCAATAATCGCCAAATGAATGATCCCAATTGCGTTCAACTCTTTGGTGATGAGGCTTGTAAGAAGTGTTACAAGTACCAGTGCCTGAGGACGACTCACCTCCTTTCAAAGACCCTGAATCTCCCCAAGAACAAAGTTTTTGTTTCTTTTCAATCGCGCCTTCCCTGGACCCAAACTTGGCTTGCACCCTCTACAAAAGAAGTCGTCAACCTCCCCGTTTTCAAAAGGAAAAACCTCTTCGTAATCGCCCCCTCCTTCCCCAGCGACTGCCTCGAAACCCTCTACGAAATCCAGATCAAACTTCAACAACAGGCCTTCTTTCTCAACCAGACTTCCCTAACCGTCGCTCCTTCCCTTAACGACCACGACCTCTTCGTTTTGTTCTTGGAGAATTTTTTGGGGAAAACCAATAGTCCCCCAAAAGCGGGTTTCCCCAAGCCCCTTTCCGAAAAGGAGGAAATTGCGCGAAGATAAAATTCCATTCGGGATTTTATCTTCGCGCAACGTTCTCATTCGGATTGGTCTTGAGAAAACGGTTTTATTTGCCAGCAACTTCATCCTTTTCGGAAGGGGTTCGGGGAAACGCTTTTGGGGGACCAAGAGCAGTTTCCCCGATTCTTATCTTATTTCCGAACCATTTACAGGGAACAGCACTTATCGTCGTTGGGTTCTACGTGGACGAGGACATCGAGGATCTTAGAATGATCTTTTAATAGAGTATCTTTAACTTGGTGGGCGATGCAGTGTCCTTCTCGCACGGAGATACTGCCGTCGACGACGATGTGGATATCTGCTAGGTATCCGAGTCCGCTTTTCCGGATCTTTAATCCGTGGACGGAAATGACTCCGGAAGTGCTTGATGTTTCGGTGGTTACGAATTGAATGAGTTCGTCGGAGGCGGAGGCATCCATCAGATCATTAATGGCATCCTTCATTAACTTGATTCCATTAAAAATAATAATAAAACAGGCCAAAAGGGCTGCCCAATCATCTGCGGAAGCGAATTTTTCTCCTCCAATGAGGGCGATAGAGATACCAATAAAGGCAGCTAGTGAAGTGATTGCGTCGGAGCGATGATGCCAGGCGTCATTTTTTACGGCAGTGCTCTCTATATGTTTCCCTGTAGAGAAGATAAATCTATAGAGAAGTTCTTTAGTGACAATTACAATCAACAATACAATGAGGGTGTACCAAGAAGGGGTTTGATGAGGAATGCGGATTTCTCCAATGCTACTGTAGATGATGATTGCAGCTGCCCCCAACAAACAGGCTGCAACAAATAGACCTGCAATGGATTCGGCCTTGCCATGTCCATAGGGGTGTTTTTTGTCTGGGGGGATCTTTGAGACTTTTAAGCCGATCAATACCACCGATGAACTAATGATGTCGGTACAAGATTCTATACCGTCGGCAATGAGGGCATAGGAGTTACCCATTATACCCGTCAATATTTTGCCAGCGGCTAATAATACGTTGGATACGATAGCGACCAACGTTACCTTTAACCCCTTATCCGTCAAATCGTGGCAACAACTCATAAGCTAAATAGATACTATTTATGGCCATTTAAAACAACACTTTTCTTAGGTAAGCCGTTTTAGATGAATCCAAAATGGATTTTTTCCCAAGTGCCTTTCCGAAAAGGAGATTGAAGAAATCTAAAAAAATCTGGGAAAATTCAGCCATCCGATGGCGTTCCCGTTGGGATTCGAACCCAAATCATCGGCTTCGGAGGCCAACATTCTATCCGTTGAACTACGGGAACAAGAAAATCGTACTCAGCCTATAAGGTCGCATTGAGACGTCAATGTGTTTTTTGCAAGATAAATGAGGATCTTTGTTGTTGATGGTTTTAACTTGTTGGATATTAATAAAATGGAGTGTTATTCACCTTTTTATTCCTTCCTTGCGCGATAGATGAATTTTTAAAATTCATCTATCGCGCAATATCCTCTTTTTCGGAAGGGGTTTGGGGAAACCCATTTTTGGGGGACTATTGGTTTCCCCAACCTTCCTTTCCTAAGACTTCTACTTTTAGGTGGCGTTTTAAAGAAAGTTTGGTAGAAAGTAAGCATGATGATAGAGGACGTAAATTGCCTGGTGAAATCGTTGACTGACAGGCCAAGCTGGGATGAGTATTTTATGGCGACCGCCATATTGATCTCGTCGCGATCAAGTTGCGATCGGCTTCATGTGGGTTGTATATTGGTGTCCGGTGAGGCTCATAAAAATCGCATTATTGCCGCGGGATATAATGGTTTTTTGCCCGGCGCTCCCCATGTCTCACGCGTGTCCGAAGGACACGAACAGGGGACCGTACACGCAGAGCAAAATGCCATTTCTGATGCGGCAAGAAGAGGTGTTTCAGTCGAGGGTGCTACTGTATATGTGACCCATTTCCCTTGTGTAAATTGCGTAAAAATTCTTATTGCTGCCGGTATAAAAAAGATCAAATATCACCTTGATTATAGAAACGATCCCATTGTTACCGAGCTTTTAGCGGAGTCTAACATTCCTATTGAGCAACTTTAAATGGCTGAACAAGAAAATCTTATCCCATTGGCGGGATCTTTATTAATAGCACACCCTGGAATGGGTGATCCTAATTTCAAAAAAACCGTTATCTTAATGGCGTCGCACTCTGCTGAGTCTGGTGCTATCGGCATCATAATCAATCGCCCAACGGAACTTACCCTTGGCGAGGTGGATAATGAGACAGCTAATACGCCTCTCGCCAACGTGACAATTTATCAAGGGGGGCCCATTGCTTCTAAGCAATTAATCCTTACGGCGTGGCAGTGGAATGCTAACATCCATATGTTTAAGCTCCATTTTGGCTTGACCAAAGAAATGGCTCTTCAAGTCCATACCTCTTCCGACGTCCAGCTAAAAGGGTTTCTCGGATACGCAGGGTGGGATAAGGGGCAACTAGAAAATGAGCTCCAACAAAAA